>JBCBNR010000378.1:0-2937 GCA_039821665.1 Pseudomonadota bacterium | reverse complement strand
CAAATCGGGCCCTGCGTTTTACTACAATATCACCGGTGGTCGCTCGCAAGAGCCGGGCTTTGCCCAAGCCATGGTCACCACCGAGACCGAGGCGGATGCCGCGCGTCTGATCCCGACCCTGCAAGCGCGCCTCGATCAGCGGTTTGCCCAAGCGCAAGTCATTGTGCGCGGCATTGTGCAAGGCCCGCCGGTTGCGGCCCCGGTGGAGTTGCGCATCGTGGGACAAGATCAGGACGTGTTGCGCGCCCTTGGCGATGAGCTGCGCGCGGTCATGGCCGATCTCGATCTGATCACGGCCGTCCGCTCGGGCGTGAACGGCGGTGCGCCGCAACTGCGCTATGAGATTGACGAGACAGCGGCGCGCCTTCTCGGCCTCAACGTCACCGACATCGCGGCCCAGCTAAATGCGGGTCTGGTGGGGGTGACGGGTGGCTCGCTCGTGGAAGGGGCGGAACAATTGCCGGTCCGCGTCCAATTGGGCAACGGTCTGCGCGGCGATCTGGGCGCGATCTCGGACATGTCGATCCTGCTCCCCGGGGCCGAGGCGCTGTCGGCTTCGGGCGTCTTCCCCGCTGTCCCCTTGTCCGAGCTTGCGCGCCCGGTGTTGGAGCCTGCGGAGAGCGTGATCACCCGGCGCAATGGCCAGCGCGAAAACGCGGTGCAGGCCTTTCTGGTGCCAGGTGTTCTGCCCGAAGAGGCGCTGCAAGATGTCTTGAGCGCCCTTGACGCACGCGGCTTCGAGTTGCCCGCAGGTTATGAGCTAAAACTGGGCGGTGACAGCGACGCGCGCTCGGACACGGTGGGCAATCTGCTGGCCTCGCTCGGCCTGATTGTCACCCTGACCATCGCGGCGATTGCCCTGACCTTCAACTCTTTCCGGCTGACCGGGGTTGCCTTGGTGGTCTGCGTGCTGTCCGCAGGCCTGTCGATCCTGTCCCTGGCGGTGATGCAATATCCCTTTGGGATCGTCGCGATCATCGGTGTGATCGGGTCCATTGGGGTGTCGATCAACGCGGCCATCATCATCCTAACCGGGCTCCAGTCGGATCCCGAGGCCGCTTCTGGGGACCGCGAGGCCATGACCCGCGTGGTCACTGGCTCTTCTCGGCACATCCTATCCACCACGATCACGACATTTGGGGGCTTTCTGCCGCTGATCTTGGATGGGGGCGCGTTCTGGCCGCCCTTCGCGGTGTCGATCGCGGGTGGCGTTCTGCTGTCCACCGTGGTGTCGTTCTACTTCACCCCACCGATGTTTGCCCTGGTGGCGCGGCGCAAACCCCGATCTGAGGTCGCGTCGGCCCCGACACGTCCCGCGCAGCCCCAGACACACACCCCGGATCTGGCCATCGCGGCGGAATAGCCGCACCGGCCCCTCTTGCGATAGGCGTGCGCTCAGGTGTTGTCATCGCATGACCAATTCCGTTAGCTGCGGGCGCGCGCGGCAACCAGCGGATCGCGCGCGACCAGGAGCGTGCCATGACCTTTGATCCCGCACCGACGGACCTGAGCGGCAAAACCTGTCTGATCACCGGCGTGAACGGTGGGATCGGTGCGGCCACGGCTGCCCATTTCGCAGCGCTTGGTGCAAAGGTGGTGGGCACTGATCTTGGGCAAAGCTATCAGGGGCCGGGGGAGATGCGTTATCACAGCTTCGATCTGCTCGACCCTGCGGGTCTGCGCGCCGCCACGGATTGGATCGCCACGATCAAGCCCGATATTCTGTTCAACAATGCGGCTGTGTTCGATCTCGGCTCTGTGCTCGATGCGGATCTGGCCCAGTATGATCGGCTGTTTGGGGTGAATGTTCGGGCCATGTACGCGGTGATGCAAGCGGCCGCGCGCAGCATGGTGGCCGCAGGGCAAAAGGGTGCGATCATCAATCTGGCCAGCCAAGCGGGCCACCGGGGCGAGGCGCTGGTGGCCCATTACTGCGCAACCAAAGCCGCTGTGATCAGCTATACGCAGTCCGCGGCCCTGGCACTTGCCCCCCACAGCATTCGGGTCAACGCGATCTCGCCCGGGGTGGTCGACACGCCGATGTGGGACACGGTGGACGCGCTGTTTGCAAAGGCTGAAGGCAAGCCTGAAGGCCAGAAAAAGCGCGAGGTGGGGCAGGCGGTGCCCCTAGGCTATATGGGCAACCCGGACGAGATCGCCCGGGTTGCCGTGTTTCTTGCCAGCGCCCAGTCACAATACATCACCGCCCAAACCCTCAGCGTTGATGGCGGGTCGGTTCTGCGGATGTAACGATCTGCGGATTTGGGCAGGGGGGGCGCACCGCGCGCATGTCAAACGCTCGGCAGGCTCAGCGTGACCCGTAGGCCGGGGGCCGCGTCTTCCAACCAGATCGCCCCGCCATGGGCCTCGGCCACGGCACGCGCGATGGACAGACCAAGCCCGCTGCCCGAACTGGCGGCCAGCGGGCGAAACCGCTCGAACGCGGCTTCGCGCTGATCCTCGGGCAGGCCTTGCCCGTTATCCTCGACGCTGATCTGGGCTTGACCGCCCGCTTGCCAAGCGCGCAAGCGGATCTGGGACACATCGGGGCCGCCATGGCTCAGGGCGTTATCCACAAGATTGCGCAGCGTCTCGCGCAGCATGGTCGGGTCGCCCGCACTCGGGCGCAGATCGGGGCGGATGTCGGACCGGAACGTCACAGAAGACGGCACGCTTTGGGACAGATCCTCGGCCCATTGTGTCAGCAACGCGTGCAAATCCAGGGCCTCGTGCGCCTGACCGCTCTCCTGGGCTTTGGCCCGCTCCAAAATCAGCAGCTTATTGCTTAGATCCGCCGTCTCTCGCGCGGCGGCCAAGAGGTCGCGCGTGCGTTCCCTAGCGGCCTGCGCATTCGGGGCCCGGTCCACCGCCTCGGCCAAGGACAAGACACCTGCGATGGGGTTGCGCAACTGATGGGCCGCGGATCTGTCCCAAAGC
>JBCBNR010000377.1:0-2940 GCA_039821665.1 Pseudomonadota bacterium | reverse complement strand
GGGCAACCTCGGCAAATTCATGGCAGGTGCGGGCAGCATCGCTCACTCCGCAGCCTCCAACGCGGCCACGCCGGGCAAGGTTTTGCCCTCAAGCCATTCCAAGAACGCACCCCCTGCGGTGGAGACGTAGGAAAACCGCTCCGCTGTGTCCGAGACATTGAGGGCCGCAACCGTGTCACCGCCTCCAGCCACGGACAACAGCGCGCCGCTTTGGGTCAGCTCGGCCGCTTTTATGGCCGCGGCTTTGGTGGCGGCATCGAAGGGGGGCAATTCGAACGCCCCCAAGGGACCGTTCCAAACCAGCGTGCGACTTGCCTCGAACACCTGGGCGATCTTGGCGACGCTTTGGGGGCCTGCATCCAGGATCATAGCATCATCCGGGCAGGCATTGGCGGCCAGCACTTCGTGGGGGGCGTGCGCCTCAAATGCACGGGCCACTACGATGTCCACAGGCAACACCAGTTGGACATCGGCCGCCTCTGCCCGAGCCATGATATCCGTTGCCACATCCAGCAAATCATGTTCGGCCAGGGATGTGCCCACGCCCAAACCTTGGGCGGCCAAAAACGTGTTGGCCATGCCCCCGCCGATCACGATCGCATCGACCCGGCCGAGAAGATTGCCCAAAAGATCCAGCTTGGTGGACACTTTGGCCCCCCCCACCACAGCGGTTACCGGGCGCTTGGGCGCGCTCAACGCTTGTTCCAGCGCATCCAGTTCAGCCTGCATCAGGCGCCCGGCGCAGGCGGGCAACAATCGCGCAAGGCCTTCGGTCGACGCATGGGCCCGGTGCGCGGCTGAAAACGCATCATTGCAATAGATATCGCCCAACACGGCCAGCGCCTTGGCAAAATCAGGGTCATTTGCCTCTTCGCCCGGGTGAAAGCGGGTGTTTTCCAGCAACAGCACCTCGCCCGGGGAGAGATCCGCCACAGCTGCCTCAGCCACATCGCCGATACAGTCATCGGCAAAGCGCACAGGCACCCCCAGCGCGTCGGACAGGGCGTCGCGGGTGACCTCCAAGCTCATGCTGGGCACGACCTCGCCCTTTGGTCGCCCAAAATGGGCCAGCAAGATCGGCTTGCCGCCCCCCGCGAGGATCGAGCGGAGCGTGGGCACGATCCGCGCGATCCGGGTCGTATCGGTGACCTCGCCCGCCTCTACGGGGACGTTGATGTCCACCCGGGTCAGAACACGCGCCCCGTCCAGGGTCATGTCATCAAGGGTTTTCCAAGTC
This sequence comes from Pseudomonadota bacterium, assembly GCA_039821665.1. Classification (GTDB taxonomy): domain Bacteria; phylum Pseudomonadota; class Alphaproteobacteria; order Rhodobacterales; family Rhodobacteraceae; genus CANLSM01. Next base: position 1,703 of record JBCBNR010000377.1, on the reverse strand, counting down.
ATGCGGACCTCCTGCAGCGCTGGCAGGGTCTTGCCCCGCCGCACCCGCGCGAGGCAAGCTTTTTTACCACCGGTACGGGCTCGTCACAGGTGCTGTCCCATGGCAATGGCGGTGTCGCACATGCGGTTGGAAAAGCCCCACTCGTTGTCGTACCAGCTGACGACACGAACCAAATTGCCCTCGGTCACTTGGGTTTGTTGGGCGGCGAAGTGGGACGAGTGGTCATCATGGTTGTAATCCACCGATACGGTGGGCGCGTCCTCATACCCCAAAACCCCTTTCATGGTGGTTTTGGAGGCCTGCTCGATGGCCGCGTTCACCTCCTGGCTGCCAGTCTCACGGCTCGAGATGAACTTAAGATCAATCATCGACACGTTCGCCGTGGGCACCCGGATCGCCGAGCCGTCCAGCTTGCCTTCCAATTCCGGCAGCACCAGGCCCACCGCCTTGGCCGCACCTGTGGTGGTCGGGATCAAGGACTGCCCCGCCGCCCGCGCCCGGTACAGGTCGGAATGCATCCGATCCAAGGTTGGCTGATCGCCCGTATAGGCATGGATCGTGGTCATAAAGCCCTTGTCGATGCCCACCGCATCGTTCAGCACCTTGGCCACCGGCGCGAGACAATTGGTCGTGCAGGACGCGTTCGAGACGATCCTGTCATCACCGGTCAGATCCTCGTGATTCACGCCGTACACCACCGTGCGGTCAACGCCCTTGCCAGGTGCCGAGATCAACACGCGCTTGGCGCCGCGCTCAAGATGGATGGCCGAGGCTTCGCGGCTGTTGAACTTGCCGGTGCATTCCATCACCAGATCCACGTCCGTCCAATCCAGCGCGGATGGGTCACGGGTGGATTGCACCCGGATCGCGTGGCGTCCCACCCGCAGAATGTCGCCATGGGCCTCCACCGGCTCGCGCAGACGGCCATGGATGCTGTCGAATTTCAGCAAGTGAATGTTGCTGTCCATGGGGCCGGTGGCGTTCAATCCCACCAAATCGATATCATCGCGCCCGGTTTCCACCAGCGCGCGCAAAACGCAGCGCCCGATGCGCCCAAATCCGTTGATTGCCACTCGTAAAGCCATGCTCACACCCTTCACCCGCGTGCCCAAATTCCTCTGCCGCTGTCTTACGCTGCAGGTGCGAGAAGACCTAGGGAAAATCATGGCGAAAGCATGAATTTTCTGCATGTTTCCAGTATGATAGCGCTACCACGCTGTGCTCGCAGCGCCGCCATCGCCTTGACAGCGCTATCAGCAATCGAGTTTCCCAAAATACTCCCGCCGGAGGCACGCAACACCGGCCCTGAGTCGCTAGCTGGGATCGTTTGGCACTCCTTCCACAAAGGGCGCCAGGGCTGCGACCACAGCACTGTTCGCCGGGGTCTTTAACCCGTGGCGGGCCCCCAAAGCAGCCATTTTGCCCGACAGCCATGGCAGTTCCAGGGGCTTGCCCGCCTCCAGATCCACCAGCATCGAGGATTTTTGACTATAGGGCTGATTTCGAAACATCTCGATATGCCGCGCCTCGTGATCGTGTGCAAAAGACAGGCCTTCGGCCCGGGCCACAGCCACATTCTCGCGCAGCAGGTGGCGGTACATCTCAGGCATAACATGCCTCACCCGAAGCCCCATAGGCCGGGTCTACCGGCACGCCGACGCCTAGGAGATGTACCGCCACCTGCTGCGCGAGAATGTGGCTGT
>JBCBNR010000376.1:0-2956 GCA_039821665.1 Pseudomonadota bacterium | reverse complement strand
GACGGAAGCTGTGAACGGGCATACGTTCCTTTTACATGACGGGCGCGCCCGCTCGTTGGAGGAGGCAATCCTGTGGCATGGCGGCGAGGCTTTGGGCGCGCGCGATGCCTTTGCTGAGCTGCCTGCTGCACGCCGGGCCGATTTGATCCGTTTTCTTGAGAGTCTATGACATGATCCGCGTCCTTTTGTGCTGTCTGCTGTTGCCTGGACTCGCCCAGGCGCAATCTCGGTTGGACGCGGACACCCGCGCCATCCTGCAAGAGGGTTTGATCGAAACCGCCAACGGTTTCATAGCACCCGGCTACAGCGCTTGGGCTGACGCCGCCGCCGGTCTGACCTCCAGCTTGCAGGCCTTTTGCGCAGGCATAGGCCCGGTGGAGGCGGCGGAAGATAGCTTTGCCGAAAGCTTCCTGGCCTGGCAGCGCATGGCGGTGATCCAAGTCGGCCCGATCAAAGAGGGAAAAGGCCCGATGCGCGTGCAGCTTTGGCCGGATCCCAAAGGGTTTTCCCGGCGCGCTGTTCGGGCCGCGGTGCGCGCGGCTGATCCTGCTTTGCTTGATCCAGGCGCGCTGCAAGGCCGCTCGGTGGCGCTGGTGAACCTCACCGCGTTGGAGGGGTTGGTCTACGGCCCACTTTCGCCGCAGACCTATGCCTGTGACCTGGCGGTGGCGATTGCGGCCTATCAGGCGGGACTGGCCCATGATCTGGCCCAAAGCTGGCAACCGGGCGCGCCGTTTCGCGTGGCCTTCGACACCGCAGCGGCGGGCAACGGGCGGTATGCCAGCGTTGATGCCCTGATCCGAGAGCTTTTGTCCGGCGCGGTGGTCTACACGGATCGTTTGCGCAAGTTCAAACTGCAACGCCCCCTGGGGGCGGAGGCCGGCGCTGCACGCCCCGAGCGGTCCGAGGCGCGGCCAAGCGGCCTGGGCCTGGCAAGCATCGCTGTGGGCTTTGCCACCCTGCGCGATCTCTATGAGCTGCCTTACGGCTTTTTCGATGTGACCCCCGATGTGGGCGGGTCGATGGAATTTTTTATTCTGGGCGAGACCGCGGGCAGCATCGCGGCCTCGCTAAGTTTTGCGACGCAGAGCTTGGAAGAGATCCTGCTCGAAGACGGCGAGATGGCCGCCGAGTTGCGCCGCTTTGCCGAACTGACCCTGCTGCACGAGACCTATCTCAAGACCGGCCTGCTGGCGTCCTTGGGTCTGACGGCGGGGTTTACATCAGCCGATGGCGACTAGACGCACCGCCTTGCGACACCTGGCGCTTGGGCTGGGGGTTTTGGCCTGCGGGCGGGCGCTGGGACAGCCCGCCGAAGGGGCCACCTATGTGGGCATCGAGACCGGGCAGAACGGGATCAGTCAGGCGCGCTTTATTGCGGCTTCGGGCCGGTCTCGGGCGCGATTGCCCCTGTCGTTTCGGGCCCATGGTCTGGCCCAGAATGGGCAAACCCTGGTCGTCTTTCCTCGCCGTCCAGGCAACAGGTTTGCGCGGGTAGATTGCACGAACCTTGAGCTGCGCGATGTCGTCACGGCACCGGACGGGCGACATTTCTTCGGCCACGGGGCGTTCAGCGCCGATGGGCAAACCCTGCTGGTGCCTGAAAACGATTTGGAAACGCTGCAAGGCGCGCTTGGGGTCTACAGCATGGGCGCGCAGGCCCGACGTCTTGGCATGGTGCCCCTGCCGGGGCCCGGCCCCCATGAGATTGTACGCGCACCCCTTTCCGATCAGTTCTACATCGCCTTGGGCGGGTTGGAGACCCATCCCGACTATGGCCGCGTGCCTTTGAACCTGCACGACTTTCGCTCGCAAGTGCTGCGCTATGACCTGGCAAAGGGTGTGTTGGAGCCGTTGGGATTTTGGGGTGGAAGCGAGGGGGTTTCCTTGCGCCATCTCGCCCATGACCGGCAGGGTCGGCTTTATGTGGGCGGGCAGGTGCCAGGTGCACGCGCAGGGCCAGTTCTGTGGCTGGTGGAGGGGGGGCAGCCCCGCGTGCTCGATGCGAGCACGGCCCTGGGTGGCTATGTCTCCTCCGTGGCGGCGGATGGCGGGCGGGCGCTTGTCAGTTCCAAAGCGACCGGGCGTGTTTTGACCCTGGAGGGCGCGGATATCGTGGCGGACGTAGCGTGGGAGGGGGCAAGCGCCGTCGCGCTAAAGGGCCGCGCGCAAGCTCAGGCCGGGTTCACCCTGCTGCGTTTGGGAGAGGATGCATGGCCAGCGCCTCATGGGTATGAGTTCGATAATCACGGGCTGATGTACTGACCCCCAGGTTCACTGAGGGCCCATGGGCCCCAACCGGGCCTTGCCGCGTTGCCACGGGACCGGCCGGCTTTTGCCCAGCACTTTTGCCTCACGCTTTCGCCTCGCGGTGGCGCGCCTAGGGGGGCGTTGCGTTGGGCTTATGAAAAAGGGCCATGGCATCGCTGCCATGGCCCTTTTGGTGTTTGGATCCGATCGCGCTTACATCGCAGCGTCAGGCAGGTTCAACTGGAACATGAAGATCTGACCGCCACGATCCGCTTGCACGTCTGAAACCTGACCACCCGAGGCCGTGCGGTGCTGGACCACGCCCATCAGCATCTGCTCGTTGATCGGCACAGAACCTGCGACCTCTTGCAGGCCTGTGCCCGCCAGTTCGTCCATGGTGTAGAAGCTGCCATCGGCCTTCTTGGCCAGAAGGCCTGTCAAGCTCCAAGTGCCCGAGAACTCAGAGGTGCGCGGCTTGTCGATGGCCCCGGCCAAGGCGGTCGCCCCGGCAGCGGCGCGGGGGCTTGCGCCACCGCCGGCCATGGCCAGGAAGTAGCCTTTCGCCATCTCGGTCGGCTTCATGGTGTCGGTGTCGATGACCACGGCCATCTTCCGCTCGCCCAGATCATTGCCCGAGTCCTCATCGATCACCAGCACATCGGCGTTGGACGCTTTGACCCAGTAGCCACCATCGGGGGCCACAATC
>JBCBNR010000375.1:0-2991 GCA_039821665.1 Pseudomonadota bacterium | reverse complement strand
ACGCCGGTGCCCTCCAGCGCGGCGCCAATCTCTACCGCCTCAGAGGGTTTAATCGTGGCGGTCAGAAGGATCACAGCCCCTTTGGGCATATGGGCGGCCAGCCCGTCCTTGCCCAGAATAACCGATTTTGCCTCATCCCCCGTCATCACCATAACAAACGCCGCCTGCGCGCCTGCCGCGACCTCCGCCACCGAGGCACAGGTCAAACCGCCCATCGCGCCAAACGCGTCCATGCGGTGCGCCAACAAATCGAAGCCTGCAACCTCGAACCCCGCGCCAAGCAGGTTTTTGGCCAGCCCCGAGCCCATGTCGCCAATTCCAACGATGCCAACTCGTGTCATTTTATCCTCCCCGTCCGGCCCCGGATCTTGTCGTCCAAGCGCAGTGCCCAATTGTTACGCATTGGGATGGCACAGGTCACGCAAATTGACACTTTGGTGAGACCGGTTCCCAGGGGCTGCTTTGGTCTGCATAGTCTGCGCAACGATGAAAAAGGAGAACGCGATGATCACCCGCCGCACAGCCCTTGGCTGCCTTGCCACCACCCTTGCGCTGCCAAAGCTGGCCTTCGCCCAAAGCTTGGACCGGTCCGGCACATTCGAAGGGAAAAGCCGCCATATCACTACGGGCACGGCCACATTGGTTGTCCGCGACGGTATGGCCGAGGTGCAGTTGGGCGACGACTTCACCTTTGATGGTGCGCCCGATCCCAAGGTGGCCCTAGGTCGCGATGGATACGACCCGGCCACCCTGATGGGCAAACTCAGCAGCGATACAGGCCCGTCAAGCTATGCAGTGCCCGCCTCGATCGACGCCAGCCAATACAACGAGGTTTGGATCTGGTGCGAGCGGTTCAATGTACCCCTTGGCTTGGCCAAATTGAACTAGGGCTTGATCGTCTCTACAATCAAATTGCCGTTGGTGTAGACGCAAATATCAGCGGCGATTTCCATGGCTTTGCGCGCAATCTCCTCGGCCGAATGATCCGTGTCGATCAGCGCCCGCGCCGCTGCCAGCGCGTAATTGCCGCCCGAACCGATGGCGGCAATCCCGTGCTCAGGCTCCAACACATCGCCCGCACCGGTGATCACCAACAGATCCGCTCCATCCGAGACGATCAACATAGCCTCCAGATTGCGCAGATACTTGTCCATCCGCCAGTCTTTCGCCAGCTCCACACAGGCGCGCTGCAACTGTCCGGGTGCAGCCTCCAGCTTGGCTTCCAACCGCTCCAACAAGGTAAAGGCATCCGCGGTGGACCCCGCAAACCCACACACCACGTCACGCCCGCCAGGCGATAACCGCCGCACCTTGCGCGCGGACCCTTTGATCACCGTCTGGCCGAGGGAGACCTGGCCATCACCGGCCACCACCACCTCGCCCCCTTTGGCAATGCCCAGAATTGTCGTCCCGTGCCATCCGGGAAACTGGTCATCCATGGGCGTACCCTCCGTTGAAATCTGCATAGGACGTAAAGAACGTGGTCGTGCTAAACAAGGCTCATTGATTGCAAAAGGAGGGGCAGCCTTGGCCTTGAGTATTGGAACCTTCAACCTCAACAACCTATTTTCACGCTACAATTTCCAAGCCGAGATCGCTGGTGTTCCGCCCAGTCAGTCGGGTGGGATCGAGCTGACATTCACCCCGGATCAAATCGCGGTGCGCACCTTCATGGGTCGTTTGGTCAAACCCAAAGACCCCGCGGGCACCCAGGCAATCGCTGCGCGCATTCTGGCCATGGATGTGGATGTGCTCGCCGTCCAAGAGGTGGAGCATGTGGGCATCCTGCGCCAGTTTAACCGCGATCATTTGGGCGGCCTCTACCGCCACATCGCCTTGATCGAAGGCAATGACCAACGGCTGATCGATGTGGGGCTGATGTCCAAGCGGCCCTTGGGCCCGATCACCTCGCACCAGGCTGCGGTCCACCCCGAAGACCCGGACCGCCCCGTTTTCGGACGGGACCTTGCCCAGATCGACATCCTCGATGACGGGGGCAAGCGGCTGCTTCGGGTCTATAACAACCATCTCAAAAGCCACTTCGTGCCTTTCAACGAGGATCCGGTGCAAGGTGCCATCAACGCCAATGCCCGTCGCAAACGCCAGGCTGAAACCATCAGCCGCATCGTCTCAGCCCAGGAACGCAAAGGCGCTAAGTTTGTGGTTTTGGGTGATATGAATGACCCGCCCGACAGCCCCCATCTCGCACCGATGTTGACCATCGATGGTCAAGCCATGGTTAACGGGCTTGACCAGGCCCAAGAGACACGGCCAGCCAAGGCGGAGACCCCCGGCCAAGGCCCAGGTCCGGCCACCACAACCTGGACCCATCGGTTCAACCCTCCGGGCCCCGAGTTTCCCCGCTACGAGCAATTCGATCAAATCTGGCTCAGTCATGGTCTGGCGGGCAGTCTGCGCTCTGCCCATATTGACCGGCGCACCAAACATGGCGGCGACGGGTCGGACCCCGATCCCGCCTGGGTCGTGCTCGACCTCTAAGGCCTTCATTTTTGTAAAAATATCCCGGGGTTCAAGGGGCAGAGCCCCTTGTCGCCCAACGGGCTGAAAGGGAATGCGGGCCCATAAGGGCCCGCTGCAAAACATCACTCCAAAGTGCGCTCGATCTCTTCGGTCTCGAAGATCTCGATGACATCGCCATCGCGAATGTCTTCGTAGTTCTCGAAAGCCATGCCGCATTCTTGGCCGCCTTGGACCTCTTTGACCTCGTCCTTGAAACGCTTGAGCGTCTTCAGCTTGCCCTCGTGGATCACCACATTGTCGCGCAACAGGCGCACACCAGCCTCGCGTCGGGCGACCCCTTCGGTGATCACACAGCCCGCAACCTTGCCCACGCCAGAGACCTTGAAGACCTGTTTGATCTCTGCATAGCCGATGAACGTCTCGCGCACCTCTGCGGACAACAGCCCTGAGGCTGCAGCCTTCACATCATCCACCAGATCATAGATGATCGAGTAGTAACGCAACTCCACG
>JBCBNR010000374.1:0-3019 GCA_039821665.1 Pseudomonadota bacterium | reverse complement strand
TCCCGTCCGTGTCGTCCGCAGCGATCACAAGCTCCCCGCGTTCGAACCGGCTGAGTGGGATCAGGCACAGCCCGTGATAGGCCAAAAGATCCAAATCCGTGCCCGGCCCCCCGGTCGGTGTGGCCACACAAAATGCGATCTGACCAGGCTGCACCCCCCGCAACGCCCCATGTTGGACCAAATCTTGCAAAGCGCGCGACAGGGCGGTGGGTGAGGGGCCAAGGCGCTGGGGGTCGACCAGGATCACCCGCTCCCCCACCGCAAGGCGCGGGGCGGCTTGGCTGAGCGCTGTTGCGCAGTCCAACCAGGCCAGCAGCGGCGCATCGCCCGCGGCCGGGCCAGCCGGAAAGGTTGCGAACAGCCCATAGCGCTGGGCAATCGTGCCGCCCGCGCCCGTGGTCTGTTCGACCACCTCGTGAAACCGCACGGTGGGCAGGCGCGCGGGGCCAACATCGGGCGCATGCTGCCTGCGCGCGTTGAGAGAGCGAAAGGGCCACCACATGGCTTACCTTTTCGTGGTGGCCTTTAAGGGGGCGTTAAGACGCGAGACTTGGAAAGTAATCCTCGCACACGCCCTCGCGGGTCACATCCGCCGTGCAACAATGCAAGCCGCCCCCGAACGCATACGCATCGCGCAGATCGACCGGCACCACCTCCATCCCCAACTTGTCCAACTGCTCGGCCTGATAAACCTCCGAGGCCTCGACGCACACGGTTTTGGGGTCGAGCACCAACACATTCATGCTGAGCCACGTAGAGGAATAGCACAAAGGTGGCGGCGCATTATGGGCCGGTTGGGCCGCATCGACGATTTCCCACCCGTTTTTGGCAAACATCTCCCGCTGATCGTCGGGCAGACGACGTTGGGGGTTGTTCAGGATCAGCCCCGGTTTGATCGGGGTGAAGGTGGCATCGATGTGGATGGGATAGGGATCGCCGGGAAAGTTCACACTATGCACCCGGTGGTCGGGGAAGTGTCGGCGCAGCCACTCGATCCCCTTGAGGTTGGTGGTAAAGCCATGTTGGACCACCAGGTCCTTGCCAAAGCGCAGCACGTCGGCTGCGTCAAACAATGGCTCTTCTTCGGTGGTGACGAAAAACTTCTCCGCCGCCCATTCCAGGCGCTTGGCCACGCCGATTTTGTCGCTCAGGTAGTCGGGGTGGTAGTCGGCATCGGTCAGGCGCGGTTTCGGCGCAGCCTCGTGGCGAAAGTTGGGGTCTTCGTTCCAATAGCGCTGCAGGAGGGGGCGGTAGTTGAGGTATTCGAACCAGCGGCAGCGATAGCTCATGGTGGCTTCGAGGATTTCTGAACCGACGGTCAGCAGCACATCGCGCGGTGGCATACAGCCGAACTGGCTGTCGGTGTGAAAATCTGGCGTGGTGGCGGGCTGCGAGAAATCGATGGGTGTGGGGCGGTCCACCCGAATGCCGCGCCCCTCCAACATCGCCGCGAAACTGTCCAAAAGCGCGTTGCCCCGATCAATCGTCTCTTGCGGGCGCTTGCCCCATTGCCCGCGCATGTCGCTGTCCTCGGGCACTTTCGCGTCCAAGGCAGGCTCCGCCGGTGGGATGTGGCAATCGGTGGCGCGACCCACGATGACGTGGGTCAGCGGATCCCATTCGGTCCAAGAATTTACGCGGGTCGGTTGGGTCATGGTCTGTCCTTGGTCGTGTTTCGCCTGGGTTTTATCCAAGCGCCCCCGCGGGGGATAGCGCGAAAACGACACAAGGCCAGACGTTGTCGCTGGCGCACGAACACCCTAGGTAAGACCTCAACAACGCCAGACCGCGAAAGCCAGACTCCGAAACGCCAGGCCCCGAGGACCCTATGACACCAGCACTTGCCACCTTCGCCCTGTTTGCGGGCCTCAACGCCCTGATCTTTTTGGCCCTGACGGCCAATGTCATCCGGTATCGTGGTAAGCATGATCTGGCGCTGGGGGATGGGGGGCACGAGGAGGTGACGATGGCGATCCGGGGCCAAGGCAATGCGGCTGAACAGATGCCCATGGGCTTGATCCTGTTGGGTATCATGGCAGGGATGGGCACACCGGCCTGGGTGATCGGGCTTGTGGGGGCTATCTTTACCTTGGGGCGAGCGCTGCATGCGGTGCATTTCACCTTCCGCGCAGGTGGGTTGGCCACCCGCGCGGGCGGTATGCTGCTGACCCTGTTGGCCCTGGGCCTGATGGCGCTGGGGGTTTTGGCCCACGGCCTGACCGGCCTAGCTTAAGCGGCACGCCGCAATCACGAAAAAGGAGAGCGCTGAATGGCACAAGACTTGGACGCCTTGGCAGGCCAATTGCTGCAAGCCGCGGCGGCGGCGGGTGCGGATGCGGCAGACGTGGTGGTCGGCGAAGGCTCTGGCCTGTCGATGGAGATCCGCCACGGGAAGTTGGAGCAGGCCGAACGGGCAGAAGGCATCGATCTGGGGTTGCGTGTCTTTCTAGGCCAGCGGCAGGCCAGCGTTTCGGTGTCCGATGCATCCCCCGCCACCATCACCGAGATGGCCGAGCGGGCGGTGTTCATGGCCCGCGAAGCGCCCGAAGACCCCTATGCGGGTCTTGCAGCGCCCGAGCAGTTGGCAACAGATTGGGACATCGCGGCCTTGGATCTGGAGGATGCAAGCCCCGAGCCGTCGCCCGAGGCCTTGGCCGAGCGGGCCGCCCAAGCAGAGGCGGCCGCGCTTTCGGTCGAGGGCGTGGCCCAAGTGGATAGCGCAGGCGCAGGCTATGGCAAAACGCGGATGCACATGGCCACCTCCAACGGGTTTTCCGCGGGATATGCCCGTACCTCCCATTCCACGTCCTGCGTCGCCATCTCGGGCGAAGGCCTGTCGATGGAGCGGGATTACTGCGGCGAGGGTCGGATCCATGCCGAAGATATGCCCGATGCACCCAGCATCGGCACACTCGCAGGCGAGCGCGCTGTGGCGCGCGCGGGCGCGTCCAAGCCGCCCACCGGGGCCTATCCGGTGGTGTTTGACGAGCGCGTGTCCTCCTCGCTGGTGGGCCATGTG
>JBCBNR010000373.1:0-3028 GCA_039821665.1 Pseudomonadota bacterium | reverse complement strand
CGGGGGGTTTCTGCCGGGCCGGGCAAGTCTCGCGGTCGGAGGAGGGGCCAACCGCGAGACTAACTCCGGCACTCAATCCATCTTCCTAAAATGACCGCCCCCAGCGCAAGCAGCAGGGGGCGCGCCACTGTCTAGCGCGCGGTTTCATCCTCCAGGTGCAGCTTCATCTCCATGAGCACCTGTTGAATTTCTCGGGTTTCGGCCAGCAGTCGTTTCGCCTCGTTCAACGTGATCACCCCATCCTCGATGGAGTGGTTGTACTCCGCCATCAACGTGGCAAAGCGCTGAGAGAGCCGGACGACATCGGTGTTCAACCCCCCTTCGCGCGAGGTGCGCGTAGCGTCGTAATCGAACACGATCATCCGCAGATCCGCCAGCGCCTTGGTCACATGCGGAAACTCGGCTTCAGCCTCCAATGCCGCCACAACGTCGATCGGCATGTATCGGTCAGAGTGTTCAGGAGCGGACGAGAAGTATCGGCCAAGCGTCGCCTTGGATTTGCCGGACGCTTTGCACGCTCGGTCATAGCCCAAGTCTTTGATCAGGGCTTCGCTGTGCGACTTCAGATATGCCCCCGTTGACGCGCGCGTGCGCGCATCATCCTTTGGGTCTTCCATAGAGTGGTTGCCTTCGATTGTATCCTAACAGGGGGGGAAAGCGAAATTTCGTTTCCCCTTATTCCACCTACCCAATTCACTCATGTGTTCTTAAAGCGGTTTGAGGCGTCGGTGCAACCTGCCTTCAAACGCTTACGGCACCCGAAAAGTGGTATTTTAACGCTTTTCGGGCCCCCGATGCAGTTGGCACCGAGACCGGGGCTCGCGAAGAGGTTCAACTGCTGGGGCCGCAGGGCAATCACCTACCCACGACATCCCTGCGGCTCCATCCCTTGACGGGATGGGGGTGCTTGGGGCAACAGGCCGTGCCATGGCAAAGCTGTATTTTCATTATTCCACTATGAATGCGGGCAAAAGCACGATCCTTTTGCAAGCCGCCCATAACTACCGCGAGCGCGGGATGCACCCCTATCTGCTGACCGCCTCATTCGATGATCGGGCAGGCCCCGGCACAATTGCAAGCCGCATCGGGATCGAGGCCGAGGCGCAGACTTACAGTGCCCAAACGGATTTGTTCGAGACGATCGTGCGCGCACGCGCGCACGCGCCCATTGACTGTATTTTCCTCGACGAGGCGCAATGGCTGTCAGAGGCGCAGGTTTGGCAACTGGCCCGGGTGGTTGATGATCTCGAGGTGCCGGTGATGTGCTATGGGTTGCGGGTCGATTTCCGGGGCAAGCTTTTCCCGGGCTCGGCGACCTTACTGGCGCTGGCCGACGAGATGCGAGAGGTTCGCACAATATGCCATTGCGGGAAGAAAGCCACCATGGTTGTGCGCTTGGACGCGCATGGCAAAGCACTAACCAAAGGTCCGCAGGTTCTGGTGGGCGGGAATGAGACATATGTCTCTTTGTGCCGGCGTCATTGGCGCGAAACCTTCGGTGACAGCGAGGGGCCAATTTAAATGCAGCAGGGACAGCGAGGCCATCTGGCCGTTCGTAAAGACACGACCAAAGGCTATCAGTTTGGCGCCTTGCGAACCGTTGCAAAACGCGCGTCCAATTCTACCAAAGCCGCAAAAACCGCATGGCTCGGAAAGGACGTTCCAAGCGCCTTTCCTCGTGCCCAAACAGTGTCGCGCGGATCGGTTTCAGCGGCTTGAGCACCGCTGACCGCTGAACCACAGCCGACTGATACAGGTCAAAATAAAATCTTCTGTTTCGCGTGTTCACAACCCTTGCTCGCCTTGCGCTTGGGCAAGATCCTTCAAGGCGTCTTCAAAGACACCGCGCAAACGCTGCGTGTTTTCCAAAGCTGCCCGCAAATCCGACAGGCCGAAACTCTCCGCAATTTGACCCTCATCAACAAGCTGCATGGCCAGGGCTGTCGGTGTCGCAAGGGCCCGAGGCTCGCCGATACGGCTGAAAACCGCGCCCCGCTCTGGGCCGGCTTCTGTGGCACCACCTTTTGCGCGTCCAAGACGCCCAGCCGTTCGATTGTCCGACTGCCATTGGTTGGACCGCACCACATGTGTTTGAAAGCCGTCCGTTGAGGGAACGCCGGGACGCGCCAAGGCAGATGTGATTTGGTTGTTAAAGCCTTGGTCGGTCAGCTCGTTTTGCCTTGGGGCAAGGTCCAACGCCGCATTGGGAAGCCCTATCTCCAGCAGATGGTCTATCAGCCGCCTCCGAAGATCCGTGCCCGCCGCATCGCTCAACAAATCCGGAAGATACGTAAGGGCCAGTCGCGCAAAGGCCGCGTCACCGAGTTTTCCCGGCGCCGACCCAAGCAGAATATTCCCCACCGCTGCATCCGATTGTTGGTTCGACAGGTAAGGCGTGTCGACCAAAACACTCAAAGCCTCCTCAATCAAACCCATTCGTGCCATCAGATTTGCTTGCGCTATGGTCAGCGCATCTGCCGGTGGATGGGGTGCGTGCAGTCGGCGGGCAATATCCAGATCTTCGACCACTTGTCGCGAAAGCGCCGCTGCCTCTTGGGATCTGTCAGGCTCCAAACGCTCCGCCAACAGGATCAGTCCCTGAGGTGACAGGTCACTCTCCTGCTGTGCCAAATCCGCCAAGGTCTCAAGACCTTGTGAAGAAAGCGAAGCTTCCGAGAATGATGCGGCAATGCTCGCCAGTTCGCGGGTTTCAGCGGGCATCCCAGGGGATCGGCGCAGAACCGACAGAACCGTTTGCGCAGCGTCTATTAGGTCTTCCTCCACCAAGCGCATAGACAGCCGTGCGCCAAGTTCTTGACGCAAAACAGGCGGCAGAGCCTCAAGGCCAGCGGTCAGATCGGGCAAGGTGGATGAATCAAGTCGCTCTGCTGACAGCGTCGCCCAACTGGATGTTGGCCCATCACATGTGCGATATGCGCCAAATCCATCCGCTATGCGCATCGGTCGGTCTGCAAGGGTTTGAGCCATGGAAAACAAGGCAGAAGCCCGATCTGTCTGTGGTTTGAAA
>JBCBNR010000372.1:0-3030 GCA_039821665.1 Pseudomonadota bacterium | reverse complement strand
CGAATGCTGACATTTCAACCGGGATCGGCTTTTTCGACCATATGCTCGATCAGTTGGCCCGCCATGCGCTCATCGACATGAAGGTGCGCGCAACCGGTGACGTGCACATCGATGACCACCACACGGTGGAGGATGTGGGCATCGTGCTTGGCCAAGCCCTGGCGCAGGCCGTGGGCGACAAGCGGGGTATCGTGCGCTATGGCGCGTGCCTGTTGCCCATGGATGACGCGCTGGTGCGTGCGGCCCTCGACATCTCGGGCAGGCCTTATCTGGTGTGGAAAGTGGCGTTCGCCCGCGACAAGATCGGGACCTTCGACACCGAACTTGTGCGCGAGTTTTTCACGGCCTTCGCGATGAACGCGGGGCTGACACTGCACATCGAAGCGCTCGATGGCTTCAACGCGCACCATGTGGCCGAGGCAAGCTTCAAGGCCGTGGCCCGCGCCCTGCGCGACGCGTTGGAGACCGATGCCCGCAAGGCAGATGCGATCCCATCCACCAAGGGCAGCTTATGAGCTGTGTGATCGTCGATTATGAAAGCGGCAACCTGCGCTCGGCCGAGAAAAGCTTCGAGCGGATGTCGCGTGAAGGCGCGGGCACGCCCATCATCGTGACGTCAGACCCAGAGGTGGTGCGCAAGGCCGAGCGGATCGTGCTGCCCGGCGTTGGCGCCTTTGCCGATTGTCGTGAGGGCTTGGACGCGATCCCGGGCATGGTCGAGACCTTGGAGGAACGGGTGATCGGCGCGGGCGTGCCGTTTTTGGGCATCTGCGTCGGGCAGCAGCTGATGGCAAGCGTGGGCCGCGAACATGGCGCGGATGCGCCCGGTTTTAACTGGGTGCCGGGCGAAGTGGTCGAGATGACCCCTGAAGGCCCGGGCCTAAAGGTGCCCCATATGGGCTGGAACACGTTGGAGATTGCGCGCGGGCACGCGGTCTTGGCAGAGATCACCTCCGGCGATCACGCCTATTTTGTCCACTCCTTCCACTTGGTGCCCAACGATCCGGGCGCGGTGCTGGCCCGGGTGGATCACGGCGGGCCGCTGACCGCGATCGTGGCGCGTGACAATATGGTGGGCACCCAGTTTCACCCCGAAAAGAGCCAGACAACGGGGTTGCAGCTGATCGGCAATTTCTTGGCTTGGCAGCCCTGAGACCCCTGTTCCAAGACAGGGTCTTACAGCAGCACCGGATGTCGCGCGCGCAAGGCTTAGGCTTCGGGGCGAAGCATGCGTCGCAAGATGTCGGATTTCAGCACAAAGTGCTGTACCAGCGCCCCTGCGACGTGCAGCCCGGCCACAACGAACAACAGCCGCGCGCCCAGTCCATGGGCTTGGGCCGCCCAAGAGGCCTCTTGGCTCCACGCGATGGCGCCGCCGATCGGCAACCCTAGGATCAGGGCGTAAAGCGCGTAATGGGTGACGGTTGCAAGCAGGGCGAGCGGCTTTGGCTCGCCCGCGGGCAAGGCGGGGACACCGCGTGTGACGCGCAAGTACAATCGCGCACAGGCAAGCAGGAAAATGGTAAACCCAAACGCCACATGGGCATTCGCCATTTGCTGGATCGTTTTGGGTGGGGTGGTGCCGTCCAGAAGGGCTTGAAACGCGCTCTCGATCCCGTCGCTGAGGGCGAATTGCGCGATCACCATAAGCGCCACAATCCAATGCAGCGCCACTTGCGCGGTGGAGTATCCCTGTGGTGCGGCCATCGCCCCTGCCCCTTTAGATTGCCTTCATGGGGCACCATTGTAAGGCGGTGGCCGCGAAAGGCGAGCCGCCTATTGCACCTTGGTCCAGGTCTGGCCCCGGCAGAAGGCAAGCACACAGCCCTGAACCGTCAGGGTTGCGCCCGAGAGATCCATTTTCGAGTTGTATGTCTTGTCGCGATCCGGCGCCCAGATCTTGCCCTTACGGTACTGGCCCGCGCTGGGGTTTTGCATGTTCCACACGATGGGTTTGCCCAAGTTCGCATAATTTGCAATCGCGGCCCCGTCCCCGTCGAACGCCTTGTCGATGACACCACAGGTCAGCGCCCCATCGTTGGAACAAGGGCCCAGACGGACATGCAGATATCCGCCCGTATCGCCCGGCTCGGTTTTCCAAATGCCGGTGACACCATCGGCCCAGGCCGGCGCTGCGGCCAGTAGGGCCAGGATCGTAAAGATGCGCATTATATCCTCCAACTGTTTTTGTGATTGGGGCGCAGGCTCAAGGTCTGGTCGCGTTCGGTCAAGCATGACGTTGCGTTGCGCGCTTTGCTTTGCACTTCGCCGCGCAATGGCTTACAGCACCCGCGCCGACGACGGATACCTGAGATGAAGCTTTACCCTGCCATAGACCTTAAAGACGGCGCCTGCGTGCGTTTGCTGCGCGGCGAGATGGACCAAGCCACGGTGTTTTCAGAAACGCCGCGGGCCCAGGCCGCCCAGTTTCAGGCCGATGGGGCCGATTGGTTGCATCTGGTGGATCTGAACGGGGCCTTTGCGGGCAAGCCCGTGAACGGCACCGCGGTGGAGGGGATTTTGGCAGATGTCACGATCCCCGTTCAATTGGGCGGCGGCATTCGCGACCGGACGACCTTGGAAGCTTGGCTCGGCAAGGGATTGGCCCGGGTGATCCTAGGCACCGTGGCCCTGCGCGACCCAACCTTTGTAAAGGAAGCAGCAAGGGCCTATCCCGGCCAAGTGGCCGTGGGCATCGATGCGCGCCAGGGTCGAGTGGCCGTGGAAGGCTGGGCCGAGGACACTCAAACAGACGCGACCGACCTTGCCAAACGCTTCGAGGATGCGGGCGTTGCGGCCCTGATCTATACGGATATCGACCGGGACGGGGCCATGGCGGGCCCGAATGTGGGCGCAACCGCAGCCCTGGCGCGTGCGGTGTCGATCCCGGTGATCGCCAGCGGCGGCGTATCGCGGTTGGAGGATTTGCGCGCCTTGCGCGCCTGTGGCACCCCGCTGGACGGGGCGATCTCGGGCCGCGCGCTCTATGAAAGGGTGTTCACGATTGCCCAGGCCAAAGCGGCACTTTCC
>JBCBNR010000371.1:0-3052 GCA_039821665.1 Pseudomonadota bacterium | reverse complement strand
TCCAACCAGGACTTTACTTTCTCTTTGCCGGCCACCGCCTGGCCCGCTTTTCGCGCCAGCGCCAGAAGGTCGGTGATGCGCCGCACCAGCAGCCCATCAATTTGCGCCGCCAAATCCTCAGGCACCTCAACCTGCGCCTTGGCCGCCCGGGCAAAGAGACCCTTTTTCGCGGCCTTGTCCAGGGCGGCCTTGTCCGCCGTCACCCAAATGCCACGCCCGGGAAGACGTTCGGCAAGATCGGGCACCAGTTGACCGTCTGGGCTGACCGCAAAACGGATCAAACCAGCCCTGGGCTGACTTTCACCGGTTGCGATGCAGCGCCGCTCGGCAAGGTCGCGGGTCTTGGTGCGACCGCCCCGGGTCATCTGCGCGGCCTCTCGCTCTGGCCCTTAGGCCTCTGCCTCAGCTGTTTCTTCTTCGCCCTCCGCCTCGGCTTGCGCTTGGGCGTCCAGCTCTTCCTGGGTGACCCAGCCCAATTGCAGGCGGGCCGACATGATCAATTGCTGTGCCTCGTCCAGGTTCATGTCGAACTTTTCCAACAAGCCGTCATCTTTCACGCGCTTGCCATCAACGGTGGTATAGCCGCCGGCCAATTCCCAATCCGCGCAGCGCGCGAACTCTTCGAGGTTGAGGATCCCATCCTCGGCCAACACCAAGATCATTTGGGGGGTCAGACCCTCAAAGTCAAACAGGTCCTGGGTCACACCAAGCTCTCGCGCTTGTTCGACAGCTTTGGCGTTGATCTCGTCCAGGCTTTCGCGGGCGCGCGCCTGAAGCTCCTCGGCGGTGGCATCGTCAAAGCCTTCGATCACCAACAGTTCGTCCAACTCCACATACGCGACCTCTTCAAGGGTCGAGAAACCCTCGGACACCAGAAGCTGTGCGACCATCTCATCCACATTCATGGTTTCCATAAACATGTTAGAGCGTTCCGCAAACTCGGCCTGGCGCCGCTCGGATTCCTCGGCCTCTGTCATGATGTCGATGTCAAAGCCGGTCAACTGGCTGGCCAACCGCACGTTCTGACCCCGCCGTCCGATGGCCAGGCTCAACTGTTCATCGGGAACCACCACCTCGATCCTCTCCGCATCCTCGTCGAAGACCACCTTGGCCACCTCTGCCGGTTGCAAGGCATTCACCAAGAAGGTGGGCGCATCGTCGTTCCAGGGGATAATGTCGATCTTCTCGCCCTGAAGCTCGTTCACCACCGCCTGCACGCGAGAGCCCCGCATACCAACGCATGCCCCTACCGGGTCGATGGAGTTGTCATAGGAGATAACGCCGATTTTGGCGCGGCTTCCCGGATCGCGCGCAACCGCCTTGATCTCGATGATACCGTCGTAGATCTCGGGCACTTCCATCTTGAACAACTCGGCCATGAACTCCGGCGCCGTGCGGCTGAGGAAGATTTGCGGCCCGCGCACTTCGGACCGAACATCGCGGATAAAGGCCCGCACCCTGTCGCCATTGCGATAGGCTTCGCGGTTGATCAATTGGTCCCGGCGCAGCACAGCCTCGCCCCGGCCCACATCCACGATGACATTGCCGTATTCCACTCGTTTGACCACGCCATTGATGATCTCGCCCACGCGATCTTTGAACTCTTCGTATTGACGCTCCCGCTCCGCTTCGCGGACCTTTTGCATGATCACCTGCTTGGCGGATTGTGCGGCAATCCGGCCAAAATCCATGGGCGGCAACTCGTCGATGATTTCCTTGCCCACTTCAGGCGCGTCGATCAGGCCGTCGGCATCGTCCACCGTCAGTTCGGTAAAGTGGTTCTCCACCTCCTCGACGATCGTGCGCACCCGGGTCATGGTCAGCTCGCCCGTTTTTGGGTCGATCTTGGCACGAATGTCATACTCCGCCCCGTAGCGAGAGCGCGCGGCCTTTGCCATGCTCTCTTCCATCGCTTCGATCACCAAAATGGGGTCAATCATCTTCTCGCGGGCCACGGCATCTGCGATTTGCAACAGCTCAAGACGGTTGGCGGATGTGACGCTCATGGGGCGTTCTCCTCGGTTTGGGGTATCTCTTGTATCTCGTCGAATTGCTCGGGGTCGAAGCCCTGGTCCTTGCGGCCCTTCAGGCTTTCCGCAATTAGGGCCTCGGTCAGCACCAGTTTGGCATCGATCAACCAGTCGAAGGCCAGGCCGATGGTGCCTTCTGATATTTCCAGCAGCACCTCGCCATCCTGAACGCCGGCCAGGATGCCTTTGAAATTCTTGCGCCCCTCGATCAACTCCGAGGTCTGCAGCTTGACCTTATAGCCCACGAACGCCTCAAAATCTTTGATCCGCGTCAACGGCCGGTCAATCCCTGGCGAGGACACTTCAAGGCTGTATTCCCCCTCGATCGGGTCTTCCATGTCCAACACGGCAGAAATCGCGCGCGAGATTTTGGCGCAATCGTCCACCTCGATCCCACCGCCGGGTGTATCGGCCATGATCTGCAAGGTGGGCCTCTTGCCCCCCATGTACCGCAGGCGCACCAGCTCGTACCCCAGTCCTTCGATGGTGGGTTGCACAATGCCGGCCAAACGCCGGTCCATAGAGGCTTTTGCGATCAGATCGACCATGGGTCTTTCAAGTTTGTTCAGGCACAAAAAAACGGGCCAGCGGCCCGTTGCAATTTCCGGTGGAGGCTGGGTTTGGACCCCAGCACATCCGCTGTTGAGTTGCAGATAGGGGAATTGCGCGGGGAGTGCAAGACCTGTCCTCCTTCCAAGGGTCGCATGGCTTTTCATCCAATGGGTGGGGGTTGCACAATGCGCCATCGCCTCGCTTTGCGACCCGCCCAATTGCGACGGTACGACCAACCTGTCAGAAAGCGAATTTTGTGGGCTATCGCGAGAAGGTTGAGATGCGAATGCCACGCCGCCTTTGGTCGATCCGATTGCCGCGATCACCCTGGACACCCGCCATGATACGGCAAAATTGGGCAGACCTACCAGACCACAAACTGACCTTTTGGCAACCCGCCCCCAGTGGGGTTTGATCCGGTTTGGAAGCGCCAGGGCGGCAGAGATGCAAGGCGTAGCGCGCTAGCCCAC
>JBCBNR010000370.1:0-3062 GCA_039821665.1 Pseudomonadota bacterium | reverse complement strand
CAGCTCGGAATCGTCTGGGATCAGGTATTGCTCGTCCACCGCAAAACGATTCTTTAAAGCCCCTCCCCATCCGGACACTTGCCGTTCGCTGCACAGCGTATCAATTGGTGAGATGCGGACGGAACTGCCGTCCATTTCATCCTCACGAAGGTCGGCTATCGAAATCTGGTTTGCGACAGGGTATTGTCTTTCCTTGTACAAAGGTTGCTCTGCATGACGAATTGGAAACTTGACGAGACCTACAAAACAACGGCGGGCATTGTTGCTGCCGGGCGTGCTGGAACTGGCCCGGATTTGGTGCTTGCACACGGGTGGCCTTGGTCTTCGTTCTCCTGGCACCGCGTTATTCCCGAACTGGCGAAGTCGTTCACCGTTCATTGGTACGATATGCCGGGATATGGAAAATCGGACAAATCTGAAAACCAGCGCACTTCTCTGGATGTCCAAGGTGAAGTCTTCGCCGAGATGATGACCCACTGGGGTTTGCTGAGACCAAATGTCGTTGCGCATGATTTTGGTGGTGCCACGACGCTCCGAGCACATCTGCTACATGGATGCGAGTTCAACAATTACGTGCTGATGAATGTGGTCGCTATGCGCCCTTGGGGATCAGAATTCTTTGATCATGTGAGGCGACACGTTGATGCCTTTCAAGGTCTGCCACCGCATATCCACAAGGCAATTGTTGAGGCGTATATCCAAGGCGCTCTAGTGAACGACATTTCTATCGAAGATTTCGATGCGCTCGTCGCACCGTGGCTTACAGAGGACGGCGCGCCGAGCTTCTATCGCCAATTCGCTCAAGCAGATGAAAAGTACACCGAGGAGATTGAGGCGCATTTTGGGGGAGTCCGCAGCGTCACGAAAATAATCTGGGGTGAAGATGATCCTTGGATACCTCTCGAACGTGGTAGGGCACTCCATCAAATCATGCCCAAGGCCGAATTTGCGACCATCCCATACGCTGGTCACATGCCACAACTCGAAACAACGGATGCAGTTCTCAAGGAAGTGGTGGAATTTATCAAGTGATCCGAAAACCACGAAAGCCGACATTGGTGCACTGCGCAGCATCGGTCAAAGTGGGCTCCTTTCAGACCTTCGCTGCGATCTGTGCGAAGGTCTGTTTTGGCGCTGGCGTACTGTTTCGCCGCCAGCCGTAAGCGAGCCCAAAATACTCCCGCGCGCAGCGCGCTCCTCAGCTCGGCTGCTTGGTGGTCCGCAAATAGGGCAGAACGCGCTCGAACCCGCCGAATTTCTCGTTGGCTTCGTCATCAGACACGGCCGCTGTGACCACGACATCCTCGCCCTGCTTCCAATTCGCAGGGGTCGCCACCTTATGGGTGGCGGTCAGTTGGATGCTGTCGATGGCGCGCAGGATCTCGTCAAAGTTCCGGCCCGTGGTCATCGGGTACGTCAGCGACAGCTTCACCTTCTTGTCTGGCCCGATCACAAACACCGTGCGCACGGTCTGATTGTCCGCAGGCGTCCGGTTGGATGGATCACCCGAGGCTTCTGCCGGCAACATATCGTAGAGCTTTGCAATCTCCATGTCCGGATCCCCGATCATGGGGTATTCCACCGCATTGCCTGTCGCGGTCTTGATGTCTTCTTTCCACTTCATGTGGTCCGAGATGGGATCGACCGAGATGCCCAGGATCTTGGTGTTGCGCTTGGCAAACTCACCGGCCATGCCCGCCATCAGGCCCAACTCGGTGGTGCACACGGGCGTGAAATCCTTGGGGTGAGAGAACAGCACCGCATAGCCGTCCCCAATCCAATCGTGAAAGCTGATTTCGCCTTCGGTGGTCTGAGCCACAAAATCAGGTGCTGTGTCGTTGATGCGCAGGGCCATCTGTCCCCTCCATGGGTTAGTTGCGTCTGATGACAGGCACTTGCCCCCTCGCGCGTTCAGATTCAATACGTGTTGCAACAGCGTTCACAGTTGCGAGACGTTGACCGGACGGCGGGTGCGAGGCGAGGAACGCGTTGGAGCCACCGGAGAACCGCGCAAACGACGTCGCACCGCGGCGTGGATCGTACCCTGCGGCTTCCGAGATATAGGTGCCCAGCACATCCGCCTCCAACTCCAGATCTTTGGAAAACGCCCGCGCACCCACCGTGCCGCCCAAATTGGCCGCCTCGCGAATGGCCGCGTCCGAGGCGCCCAGGACGCTGGCCGCAAGACCGGCAGCAAGCCCCCCAAGATTGGCCGAGTTGCGCTGCTTGGTCAGGTGATTGGCGATCTGGTGGCCCGCCTCATGGCCCAGGATGAACGCAATCTCGTCATCGTTGCGCACGGTGCGCAGCATGTTGATGTTGAACGTAATCACCGGCCGCCCGGAGCGTTCGCGCGACTGGAACGCATTGGGCGGCTGCTTGGTGTTGTTGTCCACGGCGATCCGAAAGTCACAAAAGATGCGCGGGGCACTCGGGTTTTGCTGGCGGCAAACCTGTTCGGCCACGGGCTCTACCCGCTGGGCGACCCGCCTATAGGCCTCCACTCCTTGGGCCGCGGTGCGCGTCACGGAACTTTTTTGTTGAGTGATCGGCGCATTTGGCGAGGTCTCGGGCACAGCGAATTCCGTATCGCACGAGGCGAGAGCCAAAAGGGCCACCAAAAGTAACTTGCGCATAGTCCATCCTCCCATACCCATAGATGTGCGGCGTGCGGGGCGCGCTGTCCAGGGGGGGCGTGTCACACCAGGTTTCACGCTGTTTCGTGGTCTCCGCCAGGAAAGCTGACCCAGCCGATATAAGGCAAATTCCGATTTCGTTGGGCATAGTCGATGCCGTAACCGACCACAAACCGGTCGGGGATCTCAAAACCGGTCCAATCGGCCTTGATGTCCACCTCGCGTCGGGTGGGTTTGTCGAGCATTGCACAGACCTTTAGGCGCGCGGGGTTCCGGGTTTCCAGAAACTCGATGATGTGGCGGAGTGTGTGACCGGTGTCCACAATGTCCTCGACCACCAGCACATCGCGGCCTTGGATCTCGCCGCGCAGGTCCTTAAGAATGCGCACCTCGCGACTGCTTTCCATCGCATCGCCATAGGACGAG
>JBCBNR010000369.1:0-3065 GCA_039821665.1 Pseudomonadota bacterium | reverse complement strand
TCCAGCCAAAAGCCTTCTTCTTTGTCCAAAAAGGCGTCGCCCACGCGCTCTTTCAGCGCCTGGCCCACGGGCGCAAGGTAATCGCCCGGATAGGTGCCTTCGGGAAAGCTTACAGCCTGTCCATGGGCCTCTAGATACCGCAGATAGGCCGACCGGGCCAAGGTATCGACCTGACCGCCACCGTCGTTTATGTAGTATTCACGGGTCACATCGAAGCCCGCAAAATCCAAAAGCCCCGCCAGCGCATCCCCAAAAACCGCCCCGCGCGTGTGGCCCACGTGAAGGGGGCCCGTTGGGTTGGCCGAGACGAATTCAACATTCACCCGCTGGCCTAACCCCATGACAGAGCGACCGAAATTAGGTCCAGCGCCCAGTGCCTCGGGCAGAATGGCGCGCCACGTATCGGGGGTCAGCCGCAGGTTCAGAAAGCCCGGGCCTGCCACATCCGCCTGGGTCACACGCGGGTCGTGGGCGATACGCTCGGCCAAGGCCTCGGCGATGTCACGGGGCTTTTGGCCCGCTGGTTTGGCCAGCACCATGGCAGCGTTCGTGGCCATGTCCCCATGGGCTGCATCCCGCGGAGGCTCGACTGTCACGGCTTGAAAACTCAGACCTGAGGGCAGCGCGCCGTCTCGCACCATGTCTTCCAAACAGTGAAGCACAAGGGTTCTGATATCGGCAAAGATGTTCATCGGCGCGCGTCCAGTCTGGGGAAGAACTTACGCGCGCTTGTTACGCTCAACGGGGGAAAGTTGCAAAGGCTACCTCCCCCCCCGCGCACACCGGGTTTAGCGCAGCATCAACTGCAACGAGTTGCCCAGTGGGATCAAGCTGGTGCCGCCCGTGGGCCGCTCGAACCGGTCCACCTTCTGGTGGCGGGTTTCAGGCTTGCCGGCGCGCATCGCCTCGAATGCAGCCAAGCTCAAACCTGTACGGCTATGGGAAAAAATCGTCATCTCATTACTCCTTTTATCATTATGTTGAGGCGCTAGGCCTGCCCTCAAAATGTCTACACAGAACTAATATGACAAGGAGATGACAAAAACTGTGATATAATTCACCCAATCGGCCTCAGGTCGCAATACCGCCCAGCGCTCGGGTCGAGGGATCGTGGATTTCTGTGTGTTCTTGCATGGCAAAGCGGTCGGTCATGCCCGCGATATAGTCGGCAATCACCCGGGCGCGCACCGGATCGGGCTGGCCTTCGGTCTGGGCGCGCCACTCAGGGGGCAGCAAATGGGGATCATCCAAAAAGGCCGCGAACAGCTCGCGCACCACTTGGGCCGCTTTGACGCGCATCCGGCGCACCTGCCAATGGTGATACATGTTTTCATGCAGAAAGCTGCGGATCTGGTCGATCTCGGCTTGCATGGTATCGGAAAACTGGATGACCGGCGCCCCAAAACGACGCACGTCCCCAGCGCTTGCAACCCCGCTGTTGCCAAGGGCAGCGCGGCTGGTGTCCAGCACATCATCGACCATTAACCCAAAGAGCCTGCGCAGTGCCTCGTGCTGACGGCGCGACGGGTCGAGCACGGGATACACCCGGTCCACCTCGGAAAAGCAGCGCCCGACAATGGGCAGTTGCGCCACTTGATCCACGGTGATCACGCCTGCGCGCAGACCATCGGCAAGGTCGTGGTTGTTATAGGCCACATCGTCCGAGACCGCCGCGACCTGCGCCTCGGCACTGGCATGGGTCGCAAGCTGCAGATCGTGGCGCGCATTATAGGCACACAGCGCCTCGGGCAGCGGGCCGGTCACGGGGCCGTTGTGTTTGGCGATGCCTTCCAGGGTCTCCCATGTCAGGTTCAGCCCATCAAAATCGGCATAGTGCTTTTCCAGCTCGGTGACGATCTTGATGGCTTGGGCGTTGTGGTCGAACCCACCATACTCCACCATCACCTCGTTCAGCGCATCCTCGCCCGTGTGACCAAAGGGCGGATGGCCCAGATCATGGGCCAGTGCCACGGCTTCCGTCAGCTCATCCTGAAGGCCTAGCGCGCGGCTGAGCGTGCGGGCCACCTGGGCCACCTCGATGGAATGGGTCAGGCGCGTGCGGTAATAATCGCCCTCATGTTCGACAAAAACCTGGGTCTTGTGTTTGAGCCGTCGAAAGGCCGAGGCATGGATGATCCGGTCACGATCCCGTTGAAAGGGCGAGCGGTGGGCCGATTCAGGCTCGTCCACCAGGCGGCCTTGGCTGTCCTCGGGCCGGACGGCATAGTTTGCAAGCATGTGTCCTACCCTTGTTGCGCGCAGAGCTTCGGCATATGTCTAAGCGGTATCCGATCCGATGAGAGGTGGAAAGATGGCACTGAGCATCCCCCCCCGTGTGACCGACCGGGCCTTTGCCCGTCTGGCCGAGATTTGTGAGGCGTCTGGGGATGCCCAAGCGCTGAGGGTGGCCGTCGAAGGCGGCGGCTGCTCGGGCTTTCAGTACGAGATCACGCTAGAGGACGCGGTGGCCGAGGATGACCTGATCTTGGAGAAAAACGGGATGCGGGTGCTGATCGACCCGGTGTCCCTGCCGTTCTTGGCGGATGCCGAGATTGATTTCAGCGCCGAGTTGATCGGGGCGCGGTTTGTGATCAACAATCCCAATGCAACCGCAAGCTGCGGCTGTGGTACGTCGTTTTCGATCTGATCGGAGTTTTTCCATCTGATCGGTCGATCTGATCAGGGGGCAATCCGCCCTTCAGAAATGACAAGCGTGTGCGGTTGGGTGATCCCGGCAAAGGGTGCCCTGCCCGGCGATGTACAAGGCGCGCGGGTGCAAGGCCTGCGGGACTGAGCCGCTGGAACACTGCCATGTGCCCCTCACCTGCTCCGTCCGTTGCCAAACCTTAGCCTCCGAGGCCTGCCAACGCAGCGCCACCGTCTTTGTGCCGCGTTTCAAACCCGCAAGCGCCAGTGTCCCCCAACGCATTGAACGTGCCGCAAAACCCTAGGCTGCCATCCGCGCGCCCGCGCGCCCTTGCGCAAGATAAGCGCGCCTTGCATCCGCATCGGACGGCGAGAGGCGATCGGGAAACTGCGCGGGGTCGAGCGGGCGATAGCCGAAG
>JBCBNR010000368.1:0-3068 GCA_039821665.1 Pseudomonadota bacterium | reverse complement strand
GTTCTTTGCGAATGACCCTAATGAGGAAGACGCGACCACTTCGGCGACGGTGACGCCCGAACCGCGTGCGGATTATCTCAGTCTGTTCAAACACGCGGATGTGCGCTTTGTCGCGTCGGGCCATCTTCACAAAGACAAACGCATGATTTTTGATGGGATCACCCACATCTGGGCGCCCGGGGTCGCGTTTATGCAAAGCGGTCACGACGCGTTTGGCGGGCGCCCTTGGGTTGGGTTCCTTGAATTCAATTTCAGCGGCGACCGCTATTCCGTGCGGATGCATGAGCCTGAGGACATGATCAACATGGATCTGCGCAACTGGACACGGGGCGACGGCCACCGGTACTTCCGGGTGGTGGAGCAGCCGTTCCGCGCTCCGAATTAGCGAGGTCACAGCCCGAGTTCTGCGCGAGCAGTATTCCAGCTGGCCAATGTGACCTCCCAAACGTCCTCGATCTGTGCGCCATCATGGTAGTCACCATAACTTTGCCCAATCACACGCGCCCCGGTTCGGTCCTTTATCGCTTTAGAGGCAAGGTTGGTTGCGAGGCTCTGCATCATCAACCTGGATTTGCAAAGTTCAAAAAAGACATAGTCTTGGGTCAGGATCACTGCACTGGTCATGATGCCTTTGCCCCAGTGATCTTCGGCCAGCCAAAAGCCCCTGTTTTCGTCGTCTTCTTCGAAGAACCGGTATTCGATGGTACCGATCAGCTCACCCGGTTGGGACTTCAGAAAGATACCCCAGAAATATATCTCGCTGCTTTGCGCATCTTCCAAGCGACGCCTGATGTAGCTTTGCGCGCCATCTTCGGGGTAAGGCCACGGCACGTTGCCTATCCACTGAACGACATTCCAATTGTTGAAATGTGCTTGCATTGCAGGGGCGTCCGCCAAGCACACTGGGCGGAGTTCGATGGTTTCTGCTTCGAGCTTCGGGACGGTCACTCGGCAATTATACCAGTGTTTCTTTCCTTGTGTGCCTCTCTAAGGTCTATGCCGCCACGAAGTGCTGTGGGCCGACGGCATTCATGGCAGGCATCTCGGTGACTGTCCCTTTTGGCATGATTGGGGATTTGCGTCCCTCTTCATAGAGCTGCGGTGCGCTCATGGGTTTGCTAGGGTCCGGAACTGGGATCGATGCCAGCAGGTTTTTCGTATAATTGTGAGCGGGGTTCGACAAGACGGCCTTTGATGGACCGTATTCCACCAGACGCCCCATGAACATCACGGCTACGGCCTCACTGACCTCTTCCACGATGGCCAGGTCGTGCGAGATAAAGAGATATGTCAGGCCAAGTTCGCTTTGCAGCTCGGAAAAGAGTTCCAAGACTTGCGCCTGGACCGAAACATCCAAGGCGGATACCGGCTCATCCGCTATGATGAGTTCAGGTTCTAGGGCCAAAGCCCGCGCAATGCACAGACGCTGACGCTGTCCGCCCGAGAATTCGTGTGGAAACCGGCCCATATGCTCGTCCCCCAGCCCGACCCGCGATAAGAGCCACCGCACCCGCTCTCGGATTTGGTCTGGATTGCCCCAATTATGGATCACCATGGGTTCGGCGATTTGATCAAAGGCTGTGCGGCGGGGCGACAGCGCTGCGAAGGGATCCTGGAAAACGACGCCGGTACGGCGTTGGAAGTCGAAGCGGGTCTCATCGGTCAGCGAGGTCATATCTGTGCCGTCCACATGGATGCTGCCAGAGGTCGGTGCGACAAGCCCGATGATTGCCCGCGAAATCGTAGACTTGCCACAGCCAGATTCGCCCACCAGACCCAAAGTGGTTCGCTTGGGAATTTGGAAGGATACGCGATCCACAGCGAGGACCTCGGCCGTGACGCGCCTGAAAAGGCCCGACTTCACCGGATAGCGCACAGAGACATCTTCGAGCGACAGCATCGGCACGTCTGCTTTTTCTGGCATCGGTTTCGCGGGGGCTTTTCCCAGGGCAGGCACAGAGGACAACAGCCGTTTGGTGTAAGGATGGGTCGGCGCTCTGTAAATCTGCGCGACCGTGCCAAGCTCGACCAAATTGCCAGTTTGCATCACCGCAACGCGATCCGCGATCTGGGCCACGACACCCAAATCATGTGTGATGAACAGGACAGAGGTTCCGTAGTCGGCCTTGAGCTTCTTGATCAGCCACAAGATCTGTGCCTGGATGGTCACGTCTAAGGCGGTCGTGGGTTCGTCCGCAATCAAGATCTTGGGCTCGCACACCAGCGCCATGGCGATCATCACCCGCTGGCGCATACCACCGGAAAGCTCATGCGGGTATTGCGCGAAGCGGCGTTCTGGCTCGGGGATGCGCACTTCTTCCATCGCAGCCAGCGCGCGAGACTTAGCCTCTGCTTTCGAAAGTCCAAGATGCGTAACCAAAGGCTCAATCAATTGCTCGCCCACAGAGAAGACCGGGTTTAAGGAGGTCATGGGCTCCTGAAAGATCATTGCAATCTCGTTGCCGCGAATGGCGCGGGCCTCTGGCTCTGTGGCTGTGACCATGTCGATGCGACCGTCATAGAGTATCTTCCCGCCGTCGATATCGCCGCCCGCCTGGCGGATGAGCGCCATCGTGGATAGTGCAGAAACAGATTTGCCTGAGCCTGACTCTCCGACAATCGCCATGGTTTCACTGGGCATCAGATCGAACGAGATGCCCTTGACAGCTTCGACACGGGTTGCGCCCGTGCCAAAAGAAACGTGCAGATCTTGGACGGAAAGAACAGGGTTGGTCATCGAGGCCTCCTTGGGGATGCGGGGGCGAACGGCCCCCGCAGGTCGCGTTACTTGGTGATACCGTGCCTTGCATCGCCGATATAACCGGCTCGGAAATCAAGCACATACGGTATGTGGCCGGGGTGAGGTGCCCAGTCGAGATCCGCGCGCATGCCCCAGCTTTCATAAGGTTGGTACAGCACTAGGAAAGGGGCGTCGTTCTTGACGACTTCCATCAGATCCTCGAAGCGCGCATTCCGGGTGTCGACATCGGTTTCAAAGCGGAAGGCTTCGTACATCTTGCCCCACTCTTCCATGCCGATGGAGGGTGTCCAGAAGCCCCGGGTCATGC
>JBCBNR010000367.1:0-3069 GCA_039821665.1 Pseudomonadota bacterium | reverse complement strand
ACGCCCCCAAGCCGCCCAGATGCTCCAAATGTGCGATGATCTGATCCACGCCCTTGCCCTTGCGCACTTGGGCAAACACCGTGGGGCGGGTGCCGCGCTGGCGGCCTGCATCCCGCTCCATCACGCTCAGATCCACCTCCACATGGGGGGCAAGGTCGGTTTTGTTGACCACCAACAGGTCCGAGCGGGTGATGCCAGGGCCACCCTTGCGGGGGATCTCCTCGCCCGCGGCCACATCGATCATGTAGATCGTCACATCCGCAAGCTCGGGCGAGAAGGTGGCTGACAGGTTGTCGCCACCGGATTCGATCAAAATAAGATCCAGGTCCGGAAACTGCGCGATCAGATCATCCACCGCGGCCAGGTTGATCGAGGCATCTTCGCGAATGGCCGTGTGCGGACAGCCCCCGGTTTCAACCCCGCGAATACGCTCCAACGGCAGGGCCTGGGCGCGCATCAGGTATTCCGCATCCTCGCTGGTATAGATGTCGTTGGTGATCACCGCGAGCGAGTAGCGCCCACGCAGACCTTTGCACAGGGCCTCGGTCAGTGAGGTTTTTCCAGCCCCAACCGGGCCACCGATGCCTACGCGCAATGGACCATTGGTCGAGGTCATCCGCCCCACCCTCCTTTAGGTTCGAAACAAACGAGGCGACAGGCGCTCATGGGCCATCGCCGCCATGTCAGAGGCAAAGCAGGCCGAGCCCAGATCTTCCAGCCCGCCCGCCTCCGCCGCGCGGGCCACTGCACCGATTTGGGGCGCAAGGCGTGCAAGAATCGCCTGGCCCTGGGTCTGGCCCAATGGCACCAAGCGTACGCAAACGCTGATCATTTGGGCGGCAAACGCGTTTAGATAGGCAGGCAGCGCAAACGCCAGCGGGATGTCGAGCGCGCGGCACGCCTGCCCAAAGACAACCGGGTAAGGCCCGTCTTGAAGATCAAGCCCATAGGCGTTGCGCGTGGTGCGGGCAAAGGCGGCCCCCATCTCATCCATCTCGACCCGACGCTCCACCGCGACGGCCCGGGCGCGGGCAAGCTCGGCTATGGGCGCACCTTGCCAAGCGGCGCTGATCAGGCAGGCGTCGTTGCGCCCGCTGCCCTGGGCGATCACCAAAGCAATCCATTCTTCAGCCTGACTGTCACTTGCAATGTCGCCTTGGGCAATCGCCTGCTCTACCCCATGGCTGTAGGCAAAGCCTGAGACGGGATAGCCCGGCGAAAGCCAGGTTTGCAGGGTCAGATGGGGGTCGACGGTCGGCACAGGGGTCAATGGCTGTGCCCATGGGTGCGCCCCTGGCCGTAGGCTCCGCCTTCGGGGGTAAACGGGCCAGAGCGGAGTTGAACGCTGCACCCCAACCCGATCAACATATGTTCGATCACATGATCATAGCGCAGCACCAAATGGTCCGACAGGATCTGCGCGGGCAAATGGCGGTTGCCCACATGCCAGGCGATCCGCGCCAGTTTGTCCGGCGCATCCGGCCACACCTCCATCAACGCCTCGGGTGCGGCACACACTTCGATATGCGCGCCGGTGTCCAGGCACAAAAGGTCACCCTCATGCAACTCCGTGACCTTGGGCAGGTCCAAAAGAAAGGACAGCCCCGCTTGCGTGGTCATGCGCAATCGCCTGCGGCAGCGATCCTCATAGCTCAGCGCCACACGGTCCGTCGGGGTGGGATGGGGCAAGTCCGCCCCTGTGGAGAGCACGCTTTGCGCGCGCGGCGTGGAAATCGTAGCTTCTGTCATGGCGCCACCATAGACAGAAGAGCAATGGCAGGCCAAGCACTGGCCTGCCTTCAGGGCTTACTGGCCCGCACCCTCGCCCAAATCATAGGCAGGTTTGCCTTGCACGGTCAGCCCAAGGGCGGCCATCTCGGCAACATTCAAACTTTCCAAAGCAACCGGGCCTTCGGCGACAACCTCGCGCCCGATGGTTTCCAGCCAAGTGTCAAAATTGACCAGCTTGCGCGGGATCGGTGCGGTGGTGAGTGGGCCCCAAGGCCCTGCAACATGATACATTGTATTCCCCCTTGTCACAGGCAGCCATACGCGCTGCCCTTTGCGACACCTGTGATAAAGCCCACCAAGCACGCCCAAAATGGGGCGCCATTGGGGTCTTTTACG
This sequence comes from Pseudomonadota bacterium, assembly GCA_039821665.1. Lineage (GTDB taxonomy): Bacteria > Pseudomonadota > Alphaproteobacteria > Rhodobacterales > Rhodobacteraceae > CANLSM01. The sequence continues at coordinate 942 of JBCBNR010000367.1, read as the reverse complement.
ACAGGCGTTCCCTACAAACCCATACGTGTTCCAAAGACGCGGCGGGCGATTGTGTCGCGACTGAGGCCAAGCTCGTGCAGCTCGACATCCGACATCATCTGCAACTCCCACATCATCTTTTGACGTGCGCGCAGGGAATGGTTCGTCGAAAGCCAGTCGCGCAGCCACGCGCGCCGGTCCGACGCGTTCAGGCCATCGAAAAATGAAATTGACGCTGAATTTACGTAAGCCATTACAAACCCCATAAGCTTTCAAAACTCATGGGGCTGTATTGCGCACTCCGACAGGGGTTTGAGTGCGCATTGTCACGTTTTACGCTTCCTTGACGTATCCACGCATTTTGGGCGCTAGAATAGGAAGTATCTTTGCGCCATAGGCAGTTCGCTTTCGGGTTCGCAGGTCAGCAATTCACCATTGGCGCGCACTTCATAGGTCTCGGGATGCACTTCGATATGCGGTTGCGCATCGTTGAGCACCATGGACGCCTTAGAGATATTGCGCGTGTTCTCTACCGCGGCCGTTGCTTTGCGCAAGCCTAGGCTTTCGCCGATCCCTGCATCCTGCGCTGCTTTCGAGACGAATGTGACGGAGGACGCCTCCAAACTGCGCCCATAGGCCCCAAACATGGGTCGGGTGTAGACCGGCTGAGGCGTCGGGATCGAGGCGTTGGGATCGCCCATTTGCGCACAGGCAATCGTGCCCCCCACCAACACCATCTCGGGCTTCACGCCGAAAAAGGCGGGTGACCACAGACATAGATCCGCGCGCTTGCCCTCCTCGATGGAGCCGATCTCGTGGCTGATGCCGTGGGCAATCGCGGGGTTGATCGTGTATTTCGCCACATAGCGGCGCACGCGCAGGTTGTCGTTCTCGCCCGTCTCCTCGCTGAGACGCCCGCGCTGCTTTTTCATCTTGTCGGCGGTTTGCCAGGTGCGAATGATC
>JBCBNR010000366.1:0-3085 GCA_039821665.1 Pseudomonadota bacterium | reverse complement strand
AGTGCGAGCGGTTGGTGTTTGACCGCGAACGCTTGGTTCTCACCGCGGTGGGGTGGTCGCTCAAAGACTATATGCGCTTTGACCGGGTCCGGATCGGCCGCTATGTGCGCAGGCTGAGGGACCGTGGGGTCAGCAGCACGGTCACGCTTTATGCCGTGCGCGATCTGCGCAGACCGGCCAGAGAGAGGGTGTTGAAAGGCGAGGCCCCCAACCTTTAAGGCCCATGGGTGATCCCGCGCACTGCGGCCTTTGGATTTCAATAAACATTTGACAGACCAGCCATTCCCCCGCCCAAATGCGCAAGAGGTCGCAGGCTCGCGATCATGGCGAAAGGACACCCGGTGGAGGGATCCGCGCAGCTTAGCCCGCCCACAGGTCCGCGCTATCGCGGCCTGAGACGCGCGACCACCGCCCGCATCGATGTGGGTCTGGGCGAGGCAGGGTCGATCTTTGCCCCCAAAGGCGCACTGATTTCCCTGACCGATACCTGTGGTGGCGCGCCCGCTGTGCTGACCGCCATGGGCGCCGAGGAGGCCGGGTTCTCCACCACCGCGCTGGACTTGCCACCGGGCACCCCGGTGGTGCCGTGCCCCACCCGTTTTGATGCGCGCGAGATGCGCGCGCGGGCCGCGGCCCGAGGGACGGTGCTGGGCGATGTAACCGGCATCGCCCCGTTCGGACCAGGGGCAGCACCTGGGACACGCGTGTTTTTCAAGGCCCGCGACGCCTGTCATCTTTTCCTGATCCTGCCGGTGGCAGAGGGCTACCTCAGCTCCGGCGGTGGGGCGCGGGTGACGGTAGAGGTCCAAGCGCCCCCAGGCACCCCGTCCGAGGCGCTGTTGCCCGGGCCGCTGGGCCCGGTGCGCGACGAATGGCGGGTGCCGCGCGGCACTGCCCTTGCCTATGAGTTAAAGCGCGGCGAATTTGTGCAGATCATCGATGTGGACGGGCAGCAATGCTCGGACTTTATGGCGCTGAGCGCGCGCGCGCTCGACGCCGGGGTGGAGCGGCCCATCGACAGCACGGTGTCGCGCACGATGACCCGCAGCGCCTATCCCCTGCCCGGCCTGCATGACAAGTTTTTCGACCAGGACATGACGCCCCTTCTGGCCGTGCGTCAGGACACGGTGGGGCGCCATGATACCTTCGCGCTGGCCTGTACCGCACGCGGGTATGAGGAACGGGGGTTTCCCGGCCATGTGAATTGCTCGGACAATATCAGCGACGCCTTTGCGCCCTATTCTATCGCCCGCAGGCGGGCCTGGCCGGCCATAAACTTTTTCTTCAACTCCTGGATCGATTGGGCCGATCACGCCATTTCGGTGGACGAGGCCTGGTCGCGCCCCGGCGATTATGTGGCGATGGAGGCGCTTTCGGATCTGGTTGCTGTGTCAACCGCGTGTCCCGATGACGTTGACCCGATCAACGGCTGGAACCCCACAGACATCCATGTGCGCATCTACACGCCCGAGGCCAAGCTGACCCATGCGGTCGCTTGGCGCGCCGAGCCCGAGGAGGCCGCCCGATTGACCACCCATTCCGCCTTTCACCCGTGCACCAGCCAACTGACGTCAAGCTACCTTGCTGCGCGCGACCTGTGGGTGCCCAGCGCCTATGACGCAACCGGCGCAATCGCGGAATACTGGGCGTGCCGGACGGCAGCCACGCTGCAAGATATGTCTGGCCTGCGCAAGTTCGACATCGTGGGCCCGGACGCCCAGACCCTGCTGCAACATTGCATGACCCGCGATGTGGCCAAGCTGTCGATCCATCGCGGCGCCTATGCGCTGATGTGTGATGCAACGGGCAGCGTTTTGGACGATGGCACGCTGTTTCGCCTCGAACAGACGGCCTTTCGCTGGTTCTGCGGCTCGGACCATTCTGCGCTGCACCTGCGCGAACAGGCAGACGCTTTGGGCCTGAACGCAAGGGTGCTGGATCTGGGCGCGCGCATGGTCAACCTGGCGCTGCAAGGCCCGCGTGCGCGTGACATTCTGCGACAGGTGATCTTTACCCAACCAACGCGCCCGGCTTTGGACAATCTCAAATGGTTCGGCTTTACCATCGCGCGGCTGGACGACCGGGATGGGCCTGCCCTGATGCTCTGCCGGTCAGGCTTCACCGGCGAGTTGGGGTATGAGCTCTTTTGCGACCGAGAGGATGCAACGGCCCTGTGGGACCGGTTGATGGAGGTGGGCGCGCCCCTGGGCCTGACACCCATGGGGGGCGATGCGTTGGAAATGCTGCGCATCGAGGCCGGATTGATGAGCGCAGGCGCCGAGTTTGGCCCCGATTGCGATGCGTATGAGGCGGGGCTCGGCTTTGCGGTTGATCTGGCAAAGCCCGATTTCCTGGGCAAAGCGGCGCTTGCCCGCAACGCCGCGGCCCCCAGACGAGCGCTCAAAGGCTTGCTGCTGCACGGGGCCGAGCCGCCCCGCCACGGCGATGGGGTGTTTCAGGGCCGCGTTCAGGTGGGTGTGATCACCAGCGCCAGCGCCTCTCCCCAGTTCGGGCATGCGATTGCCATGGCGCGCCTTGCCATCGAAGTGGCCGAGCCGGGCACCCCGCTAGAGGTGGGCACGCTCGACGGTCATATGAAGCGCCTGCCAGCAACCGTGACCCCCCTTCCCTTTCTCGACCCAAAGCGCGAAAAAGCCCGGGCTTAGACGGCGCGCGCTTACAGGGGACTGACCAGAGATGACCGAGCATACGGGCCAGGGGAAAACCGTGGCCAGCGATCTTGCCCCAGACTTGGCCCCAGATATAGCGATCGTTGGGGCAGGCCCGGTGGGTCTGCTCGCGGCGATTCTTTTGGGCCGCCAGGGTCACTCGGTGCTGCTGGTCGAGAAATGGCCGCAGATCTACCCCCGCCCCCGGGCTGTGACCATGGACGCCGAAGTGGCGCGCATCCTGGCCAGTCTGGGCATCGATTGCGACACGGATCCAGCCTTTGAGAACCACAAAGAGCTGTATTACTGGAAGAACGCAGATCTGCAGAACCTGCAGATTGTCGACTGGGAAAGCCTCGCCCCTTGCGGTTGGCATGTGACCTACTGGTTCAACCAACCCGCATTGGAAGCCCGTC
>JBCBNR010000365.1:0-3106 GCA_039821665.1 Pseudomonadota bacterium | reverse complement strand
GGCGGTCATGCGCACCCCTCTGGTGCCTCCCTCATTGGGATCACCCACGCGCTCGGCAAATTCCTTGAGCAAGCGATCCCGCCGCGCCGCGTTTTTGCGCGGCGCATAGGGCCCCGGGTCCAGATGGACAACAACCTCGCCCGTGTCCACGCGCACGGTCAACAGACCCAGGCCCAGCCGCCTGCACAAGCTCAAATTGCGCGCCCGCGCCTTTTGCCAGGGCCTGCCGGACCCATGGCTTACCGCCACATAAACCGTGTCCGTCAGGGCCAGGCGGGCAATGGCCTGGTGAAACAAGGTCAACGAAAACCCGGTTTTTAACTCGACGATCACAGGTGCGGCGTCACCCCGCACAGCGACCAGATCGGCCGCCCCCACCTCGCCCTTGACCTCATAGCCCTGGCCCTCAAGAAAGGCCTTGATCGGCCCGTAAAGTGCCCGTTCGTCCAACCCGTGCGCCCCGATTTTACCCCAGCCTACGCCGCTCGCACCCGGCAAAACAAGACCGCCCACACCCCTTCATTTTTGCTCAAATATCCTGGGGGTTTGGGGGCAACGCCCCCAACGCAAAACGGGCCCCGGGTCAAAATGACCCGAACCCGTTTGGCAGACCCACTTGGCACAAAGGGGCCGCATCCATCGGAACACTAGACCGACAGGCGATAGCCCCCGGATTCCGTCACCAAGATCCGCGCGTTCGACGGATCCGGCTCGATCTTCTGGCGCAACCGGTAAATATGGGTCTCAAGGGTGTGCGTGGTCACACATGCATTATACCCCCAGACCTCATGCAACAGCACATCGCGCGCCACCACCCCATCGGCGGAGCGGTAGAGGTATTTCAGGATGTTGGTCTCTTTCTCGGTCAGGCGGATTTTCTTGTCCGCCTCGTCGATCAGCATCTTGGCGGCAGGCTTAAACGTGTAAGGGCCTACGGTGAACACCGCATCCTCGGACTGTTCGTGCTGGCGCAATTGCGCGCGGATCCGCGCCAAAAGAACGGGAAACTTAAAGGGCTTGGAGACATAGTCATTCGCCCCCGCATCCAGGCCCAAAATCGTGTCCGCGTCTGTGTTGTGACCGGTCAGCATGACGATCGGGCATTTCACGCCCTGTTTGCGCATCAACCGGCACAGCTCGCGCCCGTCCATATCCGGCAGGCCCACATCCAGGATCACCAGGTCATAGTGATCTTCCTTGGCTTTTTGCAGACCCCCTGCACCGTCGCCTGCCTCGAACACATCGAACTCTTCGGTCAGAACCAACTGATCAGCCAGCGCCTCGCGCAAATCCTCGTCGTCATCAACCATCAAAATCTTTTTCAATGTGCTCATCTTAGTGCTCCCATGGGCTGTCGAGGCGATAGGTGACCTATGGGCGAGGACCCGTCCAGGGGCCTCACAGGCTCGTGTCAAAGACTGCGGATTTGTTTCAATCTGAAGGGGGCTGGCGTATAGCGGTGTAACCTGTTGAAACCAGATCTCACGGCGGCGTGTGCACCGATGTCTTATTCCTTGCCTTCCCTGGCTTTGCGGGCGCGCGCACGCGGCGATTTGCGCATGGGCGTGCCCGTGGTGATCGACAGCGATGCGGGCGCTGTCCTGGCGCTTGCCGCGGAAACCGCGCGGGCCGACGCGTTGGACTTTGCCCGCGCGCACGGCCCCCTAAGCCAGGCCTTGACCCGGTGGCGCGCGCAGACCTTGCGTATTCGGGTCTATGATGGGGATGTGGCGCGCATCGCCCTGCCCCAGGGGGTTGTGGCGCGCGATATCCTTGCCCTCGCCGATCCCGCGCTTGATCTTGCCTATCCGCTCAAAGGGCCCTTCAAGGGCCTGCGCGACGACCGCGCGCCCACGGCGCGCGCCGCCATCCGCCTGTGCAAGGAGGCGCATATTCTGCCCTCCGTCGTTTTGGCACCGCTTGCAACCGAAGATGCCGCCAAAAATCTGACACGGATACCCGAGGCTGATCTGCGCGACACGGCACCGCTGGACATGCAGACCGTCTCGGCCGCGCCCTTGCCCTTGGATCAGGTGGGCCCTGCCCATCTGAGCGTGTTTCGCCCCCTTGATGGCTCGGAAGAGCATTACGCCCTGATCCTGGGCAAACCGGACCTGGCGGGCGCGGTTCCCTGCCGGTTGCATTCGGCCTGTTTCACCGGCGATGTTCTGGGCTCGCTCAAATGCGATTGCGGGCCACAATTGCGCAGTGCTTTGGCCCAGATGCACCGCTTGGGCGGCGGTATATTGCTGTATCTGAACCAAGAGGGCCGTGGGATCGGGCTGGCCAACAAGATGCGCGCCTATGGGTTGCAGGATCAGGGGTTCGACACGGTCGAGGCCAATCACCGCCTGGGTTTCGAGGATGAAGAGCGGGATTTTCGCGTCGGTGCCGCGATCTTGCGAAAACTGGGCGCGGGGTCTGTGCGCTTGCTCACCAACAACCCGGCCAAGGTCGCGCGGATGGGCGAGATGGGCATCAATGTGGTCGAGCGGCTGCCCCTGGCCGTCGGCCACACCCACGAAAACGCCGCCTATCTGGCCACAAAAGCCAAGAAATCAGGCCATCTGCTGTGACCCCTTTGGTGGTGAGCGGCAGGCGCGCTCGGCTGGGCGGTTGGTCGGCCCCTTGTGCTGTGGGGCGTGGCGGCATCGGGCCAAAGGCGGCGGAGGGCGATGGGATCACGCCGCAAGGGCGCTGGCGCGTGGTTCATGTGTTTTACCGCCCCGATCGGGTGCCGCCGCCCTGTCCAAAGGCGCGCCCGATCGGTCTGCGCGAGGCCTGGTGCGACGACCCGCAAGATCCGCGTTACAACCAGTTGATGCCCCAAGGGCAGGCCAGCCCCGAGCGGCTGCGACGGGCCGATCCCCTTTATGATCTGATCGGGGTGTTGGATTACAACATGGATCCGGTGCGCGCCGATGCAGGCTCGGCCATCTTCTTGCACGCTTGGCGCAAGCCAGGTCATCCCACGGCGGGATGCGTGGCCTTTGCCCCCCACGATCTGGCCTTTGTTCTGGGACGCCTTGGCCTGGGCGGGCAAGTGGTGATCCGCTGAAAGGCGCACAAGTTGGGAACAGCCAAGGTGGGGCTCTGCCCCCCCGTG
>JBCBNR010000364.1:0-3112 GCA_039821665.1 Pseudomonadota bacterium | reverse complement strand
CTGTCGGAGCCTTCGAACTGGATCGGCTTCAGCTTGAGGGCGGCAATCGCCCGCTCGATGTCTTTGGTCTGGTTGAGCAGCGCGTCAATCGCGGCCTGCACCAACTTATTGCCCTCCGCATTGCCTTCGCCGATCATCTGGTCATAAGCCTCCACCCCGCTGTCGGCACGGGCCTTCATGACACCCATCGCGGCCATGGTTTCGTCCAAACGGGTAGCCATTTGCGCGAGCAGATCCGGGGCTGTGGCCTGGGCCAGATCGTCCAGCGCTGCCACCTCCAGCACCGAGCCGTCGAGCCGGGTATAGCGCCCATGATACACGTTCTGAATGCCGAGCGCGTCATAGAAATGGGAGTTGTGGGTGTTGTCGGCGAAGCAATCATGCTCCTCCTCCGGGTCGTGGAGGATCAGGCCAAGCTGCATTCGCTCGCCCGCAAGCTCGCCATAGCTGAGCGAGCCCAAACCGGTCAGGATGGACGAAAGACCTTGTGCATCCGACTGGCCCTCTAGATCCAGCCGCGCAGCACCGCTGGTACCCCAGGCGGCCACGATCTCCTCCAAATCGGTCAGCAGCAGCGCAGAGGCTGCTGTCAGATACGCCGCCCGCCGGTCGCAATTGCCGTTGGTGCACCCGTCATCCAGATAGTCGGTGAAACTGCGCGCCCCGGCCCCGGGCCCCGTGCCGTTGGTGTCCTGCCCCCAAAGCAAAAATTCAATCGCGTGATAGCCTGTGGCTACATTCGCCTCCACCCCGTCAATCTCGTGCAGCTCTTGCAAAAGGGCGGGGGTGATATCGGTTGCGTCGACGGTTTGTCCGCCCACAGTCAGAGTAGGCGTCGCCACGATATTGGCCAAAAAGAACGCGTTCTCCTCGCTCTCTTGCCCGTAAAAGCCAGTGTCCACATAGTCGATCAGCCCTTCGTCGAGGGGCCAGGCATTGACCTTGCCTTCCCATGCATCAACCACGGCATTGCCAAAGCGATAGGCCTCGGTCTGCTGGTATGGCACGCGCGCTGCCAGCCAAGCGTCCTTCGCAGCCTGGTGGCTTTGAGCGGTTGGGGCCGCCACAAAGGCCTGGATCGCTGCATCCAGGCTTTGGGCCGCGGCCAGACTGTCGGCGTATTTCGCCAGCGCGAGATCCGCATACCCCGTGATCACATCACGGGGCGTTGTGGCCTGGGCCAGGCCCGCAACGGCGGTACAGCCAAGGGCAAGTGCAAGGAGTTTGGGGCGTAACGTCATGAGGGCTCTCCAACGGTCAAAATGGGGTTGCGCTTATTTCCGACTCTTTTGCTAAGCATTGCAGATTCGCCGCGCCTGTCCAGTGTGATTTTTCCCAAATGCTGTTACAGCTCTGTTACATCTAAGGGATAGGACTCAACCCCGTTTCGAGAGAGGATGCTTGTTATGACCGTGTTGCGCGCCCTGTGCATACCCCTGATTTTTGCGCTGCTCCCCGGCGCTGCGACCGCGCAGATCAAGGCGTCCGTCCCATCGGGCGATCAGGGCAGCTACAACCCGCAACTCAGCGCAAAAGAAGCGGTTCTTGTGAACTGGAAGCTCGCAACTTCGGGTATTTTGGCGGGCAAATATGTGGCGGATCAGGTGGCACAGGCAGCCCCCAAGGATCATGCGAAGCTTGCCGCGCAAGCCCAGTTCGCGGCCGAGACGATGTTGCTGCGCTACGCCTCTTCCTACTGGCTGTTTGCAATGGACGAGGCGCTGACACCGGTCCAAGGCGACGTGCTGCGCGCGGCCCACTTGGCCAGCCACACATCGTGTGAAACCGGGTGTGACGATCAGATCGCCACCCTACAGGCCGCGTTTGCCGAGGCCTCCACCGCGTTTGACGCAGCGGCCCAGGCTGCCCAAAGGCAGGCCGAGACACGGGCTGTGATCTCGGACACCGCTGCGTTGTTCGAGTTGCTCACCGATATGGCCACCTATCTGGAAAGCGATGCCTGGCACCAAAATCTCAGCCTTGCGGGACTGGGGCTCGATGGCAAAGAGGTCTCAGCCCGGGTGATCGGCACCTTGGCGGTGTGGCGCAATATCGAGCCGTTCGTGGGCCTGCGCAGCGCCGAGATTGACGCGGCTGTCAACGCCACCTCGGACCGGCTGCTGCGCGACGTGCGGCGCAACACGCGGCGCAAGGCGGACCTGCCCGCCGACAGCGCAGAGATTGCAACCATCCGCACCTCCGCCATCGCAGTCGCGGCCGAGCTACGCCGCGCGGCCGCCCTGTTCCAGGAGGGATGAGACCCGCCTTCGGCCTCGCACTGGCCCTTGCCTTGGTCCTGCCCCATAGGTCTGTGGCCGACCCGACGCCCGTACAGCAATGCCTGAGTTGCCACCTCTATCAGGGTCAATTGAACATCGTGGGGGTGGACGCTTTGAACCACCTGCCAGAGACGTGGCCCCTGATGTATGCGGACCCGGATGACCGGGATGGTGACGGCATAGCCGGGCGCGTTAGTTTTGTAAGCGGTGGCGGCACGCCGTTGATCGGCAAATGGGGGCGGAACCTGGCCGCCGCCCATTTGGCGGATTTCGCAAAGATTGCGGGGGCCGCCCACGACATCCCGCTGGACGGGGCGCTGGACCAGATCGAGGCGGCGTTCGAACGCCTCTCCCCCCAGCCTTCTGCCACGGCATTCGCAACACCTCAGCTGCGCCAACGGTTCAACGCGCGGGGCTGCGCCGGGTGCCACGTCACCGCAAGCTTTGCCTATCAAGGGCGCGACATCACCCCGCTCAGCGACTTTCTGCTGCACGATCTTGGCTATGGCGAGCGGCGCACAACACCGTTGTGGTACTGCGATGCGGACTGTCTGGCGCGCGCCCATACCGAACTGCCCGGAGCGGACACTCGGCCACAATAATAGGCCGTGATCCTAAGCGCAGGACACGTGTCAAAAAACGGTCACTTGCCTGAAAAGCTGGGCGTTCGGTACGCTTCCTTCATTGGTGTGCATTGTAATTGAGTTGTTAATTGAGATGAAAAACTTTTGTACAGCGACTGTCCTGGTTGCGTGTCTGAGCGGCTGTCTTGCGCCCACGACATCCTCTTTTCAATCCTCTGCAACCGGCGCGCCACAGGTACAATTCTCATC
>JBCBNR010000363.1:0-3115 GCA_039821665.1 Pseudomonadota bacterium | reverse complement strand
GCCTGCGATGCGCAGATGGGGCAGATCGACCGAGACCAGCTCGTCCGCGCTTTCGCCCAGTTTGTGCAGGGCCCTGTAGGTGCGGATCGGATAGGCCAGGCCCTTCATGGACATCAGCCCCACCTCCTCGCACGCGATCTGGTCGCGCACCAAGGCATAGGTTTCGTAGGACAGCAGGACGCTGCCGGGCTGGCACTGCCCTTCCAGCCGAGCCGCAAGGTTCACGGCCCCGCCGATGATGGTATAATCCATCCGGTCAGCGGATCCGAAATTGCCCACGGTGCAATACCCGGTGTGAATGCCGATCCGGCACTGCATGGGGCTTTCGATGCCGCTGTCGCGCCAGGTGTCGGCCATCTCACCCATGCGGGTTTGCATCGCTAGGGCCATGGTCACGCAGGCCAGCGCATCCTCTTTCATGCCCCGCGTCTCGGGGTCACCAAAGAAGATCATGATCCCATCGCCCATGTACTTGTCGATCGTGGCCCCATGGGCGAGCGCCACCTCGCTCATCTCCGTCAAATAATAGTTGATCATCTGGGTCAGATCTTCGGATTCCATCTTATCCGTGGTCTCGGTGAAGAAGGCGATGTCCGAGAAAAAGATCGTCAGCTTCTTGCGCTGCGAGGCCAGCTCTACCGTTTGTGCGCCGGTGAAGATGCTGTCATAGACCTGGGGCGACAGGTATTTGGACAGCTTGATAGAAAGCCCTTCAAGCTCGGCATTCTTGTCCGCCAGTTCCGAGGAAATCGCGCGCTCACGCTCGGCCATGTCGCCCAACTGCTTTTCATTGCGGTCGCTCAACCGGATCATGCGCTTGGTCAGTTTGAACAACCGCTCGTAATCGGCCAGCAGATCGGCGAAGGCCTTTTGGTTCGCGGGAAGGGCAAAGCCTTCTTGCAACCTGTCGCGGGCAGCGGCGATGATATCCTCTTCCTTTTGGAACAGGCCGCCCTTGGTCATCAGGTGGCCATTTCTTTAAGGTGGAAGGTGGCGTGCTCTAGGTCTTCGCCGAACTCCTCGCCCAGCTCTTCCATCGTGTCGTCCTCGGCGTCGTAGAACCAAAAGACATCCACCTGTGCCCCATCCTTCGCCGCGGCATCGAGGATTTCCATGATCGTCATGATGGCCTTAGCCGAGGAGGAGTTGAAATAGATCAGCTCGAACTCGAAGCGCACGGGGGCGGTGCCATTGGTCTTAAGATGTGTCTCCAACGCCTCGATCACGGGGCTGAAGAACAGGGTCACATCCTCGGGGTAGCTTTCACCTGCAATGCGAAAGCTGTTCTTTTCGAAATCGAACGCGATGTGGGGCGCGCGTTCGGTGCCTGCGATCATCAAAGGGGTCATGGTGTGGCCTCCGCCGTGCCGATGCTGGCTTTGAGCGCAAAGAACGCATGATCGGCATCGATATCCAGAAAATCAAAACTCAAAGGGGCCGAGGCGCGGCGAGCGATCTCGATAAACCCCACACCTGCGCCTTTGCTGCTTTCGTCTGGCCCCGCACGCAGCCGTTCTTTGTAGGCAAGCTTAAGCTGTGCCTTGTCCATGGACGAGATGTCCTGCAATCGGCTGAGCAAGCGCGCGCGGTCACGAGCCAGGATCAGGTTGCCCGCCTGCACCTCGTACTGCCCATCCATTGCCCCAACGGTCAGCACCCCATAGCGCAGTTCGCTGTCGGCGATTTTGTCATCACCTTCCGCGGAATAGCGGATGATGTTTTGCATCTGCTCAACAAACACCGCAAAAACCGAGCGGATCGTTTTGGTGTCTGTGTCCTCGGTCGATAGCTTTTGTTTCAGCGCCTCGCCGACACCGCTGAGCACCGCCTCGCTCACATAACCGGAATAGGCAAACATGATGCCGTTTTTGCGCAACAGCGCCCGAAAATTGTGGAGATCTTGGGCCAACATCTGCCTCTCCTACGGGGAAGGTCCGGGACGGAACCCCAGCATGGTGACGTCGTCGCGCCGCCGCTGGGCCCCCTGAAAATCTGCCAAATGGGCGCTCATGGCGCCAGCCTGTTCTGTCATGGGTCTTTCATAGATCGACAGAAGGAACTGCACCAGACGGCGCTTGCCGAAGGATCGGTTCTTGGGCCCGCCCACTTGGTCGATCAAACCGTCAGTGGCCATGTAAAAGCGGCTGTCGTTCTGAAACGGGACAATGGTGTCCGAGAACCGCGCTGAGCGGGGGGAGCGGCGGTGACCAAGCCCCGCCTTCTCGCCCTTGATCTCGGTGCTTTGGCCCTGTTCGATTTGCCACAGGCTGAAGCGGGCACCGGAAAACAGAATTTCAGTGCGGCTGCGGTCGATGAAACAGACGCCCGCCTCCAGGCCGTCATCAGTGCCGCCCTTCTTGCCATCCTGTCCCAGCAGTTCCTTCATGCCGATGTTCAATTGCTCCAACACGGCGGATGGTTTGGGGGGGGTGCGTTCGGCAAATATCCGGTCAAGCATGCCGCACACGATCAGCGTCATGAACGCGCCGGGCACCCCGTGGCCCGTGCAGTCGCCCACCACAATGAACGCCCCATGCTCGACCTCTTTGATCCAGTAGAAGTCGCCGCCGACCACATCGCGCGGCTCCCATGTCAGGAAATGCTCGGCCACCACTGCGTTTAAGGCATCCGGCGGCGGCAGCACGGCGGCTTGGATGCGGCTGGCATAGTGGATGCTTTCGAACACCAACTGGTTGGCCTCGGTCAGCTTGCTTTGGTTTTCCACCAGTTCCGACGTGCGTTCGGCGACCCGCTTTTCCAGGCCCTCATTGGCGGCTTGAAGGGCACCCACGAACCGCTGCAGCGACTGGCGCATGGTGTCGAAACCAGACGCAAGCGCGCCAATCTCGTCATTGCGGCCCAGGTCAATGGGCGCGTCTAAATCACCGGCCGCAATGATCGAAGCCGAGGTTTGCAGTTTGGCCATAGGTACGGTGACATAGCGGCGCAACAACAGCAGCGACAGGCCCGCGACCGAGGACAGAAGGATCGCAGCAAGGCCCAGGATCGACAGGCCGCTGCTCTGGCCGGTGGCGCGCACGACCTGGGTGGACATGCTCATATGAACGGTGGCGATGGCTTGGCCTTCGGTGATTATCGGCACGAATGAGGAGAT
>JBCBNR010000362.1:0-3123 GCA_039821665.1 Pseudomonadota bacterium | reverse complement strand
GCTGACCGATGGCGTGGACCAGCATCCCCATCTCGTCCAAAAGCAGCACGCAATGGGGATGCTGGTCCACGCCATCGGTCAGCAGACCGCCCTGATCGAACCCGACATAGCCCGGAGGGGCGCCGATCAGGCGGCTGACCGCGTGCTTTTCCATGTACTCGGACATATCAAAGCGCAGCAACTCCACGCCCAGCGTGTCGGCCAACTGTTTGGCCACTTCCGTCTTACCCACGCCCGTAGGCCCGGCGAACAGATAGTTGCCGATGGGCTTTTCAGGCTCACGCAGGCCCGCGCGGCTGAGCTTGATGGCCGAGGACAGCGCCTCGATCGCCGCGTCTTGGCCAAAGACCACGCGCTTCAAGCTCGCCTCGAGATCTTTGAGCACTTCGGCATCGTCCTTGGAGACATTCTTGGGCGGGATGCGGGCGATTTTGGCCACCACAGCCTCGATATCTTTCGCCCCAATGGTCTTGCGGCGCTTGGTCTCGGGCAGCAGCATCTGCGCGGCCCCAGCCTCGTCGATCACGTCGATGGCCTTGTCGGGCAGCTTGCGGTCGTGGATATACCGCGCGCTCAGATCCACCGCGGATTTGATCGCCTCGTGCGTATAGCGGATATCGTGGTGATCCTCGAAATAGGGCTTTAGGCCCTTAAGGATCTTGACCGCGTCGTCCACCGTGGGTTCGTTCACATCGATTTTCTGGAATCGGCGGCTAAGCGCCCGGTCCTTCTCGAAATGCTGGCGGAATTCTTTGTAAGTGGTGGAGCCCATGCAGCGCAGCTTGCCGCCCTGAAGCGCGGGTTTCAGCAGGTTTGAGGCGTCCATGGCCCCGCCAGAGGTCGCCCCTGCCCCGATCACCGTATGGATCTCGTCGATGAACAGCACCGCATCGGGATGCTCTTCCAGCTCTTTGACGACCGCTTTCAGACGCTCTTCAAAGTCACCGCGATACCGGGTGCCTGCCAGCAGCGCCCCCATGTCGAGCGAGAAGATGGTGGTCTCGGACAGAACCTTGGGGGTTTGGCCGTCCACGATTTTGCGGGCCAGACCTTCGGCAATTGCGGTTTTACCTACACCAGGATCGCCCACCAACAGGGGGTTGTTCTTGCGCCTACGGCACAGCACCTGGATGCACCGCTCCACCTCGGAATCGCGACCGATCAGCGGGTCTACATTGCCCTTGATCGCCTTGGTGTTCAGATCGACGCAATACTTCTCCAACGCGGTTTCTTCGGCGTCTTTGCCACCGGTCTCAGCCTCGCTGGAGACGTCGTCGGCCCCTTGCACCGGGCGGCTTTCCCCAAAGGACGGGTCCTTGGCCACCCCATGAGAGATGTAGTTGACCGCATCATACCGGGTCATTTCCTGTTCTTGCAGGAAGTATGCCGCATGGCTCTCGCGCTCGGCAAAGATGGCGACCAGCACATTGGCCCCGGTCACCTCGGTCCGGCCCGAGCTTTGCACATGGATCGCTGCGCGCTGGATCACCCGCTGAAACCCGGTGGTCGGCGCGGATTCAGAACCCTCGATATCCGACACCAGACTGTCCAGCTCCTCATCCAGAAACTTCGTCAGCTTGCCGCGCAAATCCCCCAGATCTACCGAGCATGCGTTCAGCACCCGGGCCGCGTCCGGCTCGTCAATCAGCGCCAGCAGCAGATGCTCCAACGTGGCCAATTCATGCTTGCGCTCGTTGGCATAGCCCAGGGCAGTGTGAATGGCTGTCTCAAGGGTGCTCGAAAAAGAGGGCATCTGCGGCGTCCTTATCCTGACACGGCCACGCGGGATGTCGCGGCCATGGGTCCGTGTCACCGAACCATGTGATATAATTTCGGGCAATTTGCGTCAGCTTCAAGGTCTAAGGTTGCCGCATCTCAAATGTGTGCAAGTGTTTCACAACAATTGAGCGGATTTGCCCAAGGGATAAGCGGCGCAAAGACCCCAATCTGGCGATATCGCCCTTGCGGGGGGTGTGGGGCCTCGGCGCGTGACGCCGACGGGCTGTGATGGTGGATGATCGCAAAGTGGGGGCACCCGACATCCTTTGCAAGGGCCATCGCTCAATCCGCCTTTTCGCCTGACAGGCGATGGAATTGATGGGTGAAGGTCGCAACCCCCAAAAGTGGGATCAGCAGGTTGATGAACGGAATGCTCAGCGGGATCGCCATAAGGATACCCGCGACCCAGATCCGCCCGCCATGGGCCTTTCGCAGCGCGCGCGCTTTCGCGTGTCCTAGGCGGCGCGCCGCGACAAGTTGAAAATACTCCCGCCCCAACAAGAAGCCATTGACCGCCCAGAACACCAGGGGCGCAAAGACGTTGGACAGCAAATACACCACCAACGCCAGCAGATTGGCCAACACCAGAACGCCAAAGAACCGCAGCCCATCCAGGATGGTGTCGCTCAGCGGCAGGGGCGAGATCGGCGGCAGATGGGCGTAGTGCTTGGCCTCGACGCTGGCGGCCACATCATCGAGGAAAAACCCCACAAAGAGCGTGGCCACAGGCAGCATCAGCACCGCCGAGAGAACCACGAAACTGACGAATGCGGCAAACGACACCAGACCCATCGAGATGGCCACCGGGCCAATGCCTGGCACGCTCAACGTCTCGGGCAACAGCCAGCTCAGCCCGGTGACGGTCAGCCCGAAAAGGCCGACCAGCAGGCCAAGGGTCAGCGCGATGGATTTGAGCAGAACACCGAAAAACCCAGGCTCCCCCAATTGTCCCAAGGCTTTGCTGAAATCCTCGAACAGGGCGCTCACGTCAGCCAGGTGACCTTTTTGGACAAATCCGGGCGCGGACGCTCGGGCGGGGGCGTTGTCTCTGTACCCAGAACGATGAAACCGGCTACCCGCTCCTCCGAGCGAAGGCTTAGCGCCTTTGCGCCGAAATCCGCGTCGATCGCCAAGGGGCCGGACAGCCAATTGGCCCCCCATCCACTGGCAAGGGCCGCGGTCAGCAAGGATTGGCACACGGCACCCGCACTTAAGGTTTGCTCGAAATAAGGGACCTTGTCGCTGTCCACCGGGCTTTCGACCACTGCGACCATCAGGGGCGCGTTGCGAAACATCAGGGCGGTTTTCTCCGCCCGATCCGCATCAAAGCCAAGCTTTTGCGCG
>JBCBNR010000361.1:0-3127 GCA_039821665.1 Pseudomonadota bacterium | reverse complement strand
CGCTTTCCGCGGTAAATCAGGCCCTTGTGGTACATATCGACAAAGGTTTGCAGCACAGCGCGCTGAAACGTCTCGTCCATGGTGAAGGCATTGCGCGACCAATCGCAGGACGCGCCCAGGCGCTTGAGCTGGTCTATGATCGTACCGCCCGACTGCTCTTTCCAGGCCCACACCTTCTCCAAAAACGCGTCGCGCCCCATCTCGCGGCGGGTGGCGTTGCCCTCCCCTTCGGCCAATTGCCGCTCCACCACCATCTGGGTGGCGATGCCCGCATGGTCCTGGCCGGGCTGCCACAGCGTGTCGAACCCGCGCATCCGGTGCCAGCGCACCAGGATATCCTGCAGCGTGTTATTGAAAGCATGACCCATATGCAGGCTGCCGGTCACGTTTGGCGGTGGGATCATCACGCAAAACGTCTCATCCCGGCTGGCATTCGCCCCGGCCTTAAATGCCCCTACAGCTTCCCATGCCGCATAGATCGCGGTTTCGCACGCATGCGCGTCAAAGGTCTTTTCCATAGGCATGGGATGGCTCCGTCAGGCTGTGTGCGCGTGTTCTAGGGCTTTCGTTGCGTCTAGAAAAGGCCCTGCGCCCACGTTTCTGGGACCGACCGTTCATTTCAGACCTGCCCAAAACCTGTTCAGTTCTGCCCCACCTGCACGACGAGCCGCCCTTGGAACCGACGCTGTGTCGCTTTCAAAGCGGCATGTGGCAAAAAAGGCGGTTTACCCACACCGATCAACGACTAGGTTGCGATCTGAAATCCAGCCAACGAGGTCCTGCTATGAGCAAGTTCGGTGTCAGCCAATCAGTCCTGCGCAAAGAGGATGTGCGTTTTCTGCGCGGCGAAGGGCGGTATGTCGACGACATAGCACCTGATGGGGCGCTTTATGCGGCCTTCCTGCGCTCGCCCGTGGCACATGCAGACATCACCGAGTTGGAGGTGACCGACGCGCGGGCCGCCGATGGTGTGAAGGGCGTGTGGACTGCCGCTGATCTCGACGGCAAGCTGCGCAACCGGATGGATTATGCCTCGCTCAACAACCGCGATGGCAGCCCATCGGCCACACCGCCCCGCCCCATCCTGGCAGAGGGGCGCGTGCGCTTCGTGGGCGAGCCCATCGCCATGGTCGTGGCCGAGACCCAACAAAAGGCCATCGATGCGATTGAGTTGATCCTGTTTGACTTCAACGAACTGCCAGTCTGGACCCAGACCGCGGTCGGTGGCCCGGCGATCTGGGACGAGGCGCCGAACAACCTGTGCTTTGACTGGGCCTTTGGGGATGAGGACGCAACCAAAGCTGCGTTTGACGGGGCCTCCCACCGTGTCAGCTTGGATTTGGAGGACAATCGCGTCTTTGCCGCCTCGATGGAGCCGCGCGGCTGTTTCGCCGAAATGGAGGGCGATCGCCTTCATTTTGCGGTGAATGGCCAGGGGGTCTGGGGCACGCGCGATGCGCTGGCCACCAATCTGGGCATGGACAAGGCGGATGTGCGCGTGACCACCCCAGACGTGGGTGGCGGCTTTGGCATGAAAGGCTTTGACTATCCCGAGTACTTCACCGTCGCCCTGGCCACCAAAGAGCTTGGCCAGCCGGTGCGCTGGATGTCCGATCGGTCCGAGGCCCTTTTGACAGACAATGGTGGCCGCGACCTTGTGACCAAGGCCGAAGCTGCGTTTGATGCGGATCACAAGCTGATCGCCGTGCGCATCAACTCGGTCGCCAATATGGGGGCCTATCTTTCAGGCTATGCCCAGTTCATTCAGACTGACCTGGCGCTGAAAGTGCTGACAGGCTGCTATGACGTCCAAACCATGTTCTTCGATGTGCAAGGGGTGTTCACCAATACCACTCAGATCGACGCCTATCGCGGTGCCGGCCGGCCAGAGGCGATCTATGTGATCGAGCGTCTTATGGACTATGCGGCCAAGCAAATGGGGCTAGACCCGCTGGATCTGCGCCGAAAGAACTTCATCCCAACTCAGAAATTTCCCTACACCACCGCCTGGGGCGAGGTCTATGATGTGGGTGACTTCCAAAAAGTGCTCGACCGCGCGGTGACCGAGGCGGATCTCGCGGGCTTTGCAGCCCGCAAGGCTGAGAGCGCGAAAGCAGGCAAGCTGCGCGGTCTTGGCCTGTCCTATTATATCGAAAGCATCCTGGGCGACCCCTCCGAGACCACCAAGATCGAGTTTGCCGAGGATGGCATGGTCAATCTTTATGTGGGCACCCAATCCAACGGCCAGGGCCACGAGACAGTGTTTGCCCAGATCCTGCACCAACGTGCGGGCGTGCCCTTCGAAAAGGTCCGCTTTGTGCAAGGCGACAGCGACCGGATCGCCAAGGGCGGCGGCACCGGTGGCTCGCGCTCGGTGACGATGCAAGGCAACTCGATCAATGCAACCGCCGACGAGATGATCCAGCGCTTCAAGCCGCTTGCGGAGGATGAGCTGGAAGTGGCCGCCGCCGACCTGATGTTCGAGGACGGGGCCTTCAAGGTGGCAGGCACCGACAAGTCCGTCGATCTGATGACGCTGGCCGGCATTGCCCGGCGCGAGGGCAAAACAGAACTGCTGGTGACCGAGACCGAGAACACCGTCCAAGCCCGTTCGTTCCCCAACGGCGCCCATTTCGCCGAGGTCGAGGTTGACCCCGCGACCGGTGTGACCAGGTGCGTGAAATACACGGTCGTGGATGATTTCGGCGTGTTGATGAACCCCATGCTCGCCGAGGGCCAGGTCCATGGTGGCGTGGCCCAGGGCATTGGCCAAGCCATCACCGAACAGGTTACCTTTTCCGAAGACGGCCAGCTTTTGTCGGGCACATTCATGGACTACGCGATGCCGCGTGCGGATGATGTGCCGATGATGCCATTCCATACCGAGCTTGTGCCCTCCACTGCCAACGAGATCGGTATGAAGGGGTGTGGCGAGGCGGGCACCGTGGGCGCCCTGGCCGCCGTCACCAATGCCGCGCTTGATGCGGTTTGGGAGAGGGGCGTGCGCCATGTGGACATGCCCCTGACGCCGGTGCGCATGTGGACCTGGCTGCAAGCCGCACAAACACAGGCCGCGGAGTGACGACAGGCTTTGCGATAATCGAGGATCCGGTGCGCGATGACCGGG
>JBCBNR010000360.1:0-3153 GCA_039821665.1 Pseudomonadota bacterium | reverse complement strand
GTGATCCGCGCACCCGACAGCCGTCGCTGCCTGGAATTGCTGGATGCGGGCGAGGTGGACATCGCCTCGATGGAGGCAGGCGTCAGCCGTGCCATCGTGCGCCAAATGACCGTCAGCAATCCCCTGCTGGTGCTCGATCAACTGACCTTGGTGCAAAACCTGACCGTGATCGCCCCGCGCGACGACCCCCGCGCGCAGGAGCGGTTGGATCTGGTGAACACAGGCCTGCGACAGCTTAGCGAGGCAGGCACGTGGTTCGAAATTGTGGATGCCCATTTGAACGGGGATGCGGGCTAGGCGCCGCCTTCGATCTGCCCCACCAACCGGCCCAGTTCGGCCAGTTCCGGGTCATGGATGCCCAACTCCTCCAATCGCGCGAGGGTGTTGAGCAGGTAAGATCGGTTGCACCCCGCGTGGCCCTTGGCCCGGGCAATCACCTGAGCCTGTGCCTCTAGCGCCATATGGCCACGATACTGGCCATGGTCCGGGTCGATCACATAGCTTAGCGCGGTATAGGCCTTGCCCCGTTCATCCACCACCGACAACCAGCGCTCTTGATAGGCGCTTGTGACCAACTCTCGGGCGCGCAGATAATCTAGGGTTTGGGCGCGATCTTCGTTACGCACCCGATAGATTACCCCCTCGCAGCGATGGGCCGGGGCGGCATCGAGCGCAAGCACCAGACCCGGCGCCTCGACCGTGCCCCGATAGTGCACGCTGTCCATGCAAAACGCCCTGCGATACCCCGTCAGGGTCGCGCGCGTTTGCCCGGCCACAGCGAAGCCCGGGTTCCACAGCAGCGAACCATAGGCAAACACCCAAAGCGTCTGATCTGAGGCAGGTTGGTCCATCCTCCCTCTATACAGCGGCGCAGGTTCGGGGCAATCCTGCGCGGGCAATAAGGATCACGCCCATGAAAACCCTGCTCGTCTTGGTGCTTGTCGCCACCGCCCTCTACTCGGGATATTGGTTTGTGGGCGCGCGCGCCCAACAGGCGGGCCTGAACGCCTGGCTCGACGCCCAGCGCGCCCAGGGCTGGGTGGCCGAGACTCAGGATCTATCGGTGATGGGCTATCCCAACCGCTTTGACACCCGTATCACCGGCCTGGAATTGGCCGATCCAAACGCGGGTTGGGCCTGGTCCGCGCCGGAGTTTCAGATCCTAGCGCTGAGCTACAAACCCAACCACATCATCGCCGTTTGGCCCGGTCAACAGACCATGGCCACGCCTGTGGGCACCCTCTTGTTGGAGGCCGAGCGGATGCGCGGCTCGGTCATCTTTGCGCCCAACACCCGCCTGACCCTGGACCGCACCACAATCGAGTTGGAGGCGGTCGCCCTGTCGGGCCTTGCGGGGTGGGAGGCGCAGTTGGACGAGGGGCTGCTCTCCACCCGGCGCAGCCCGGACGGGACAGCCCCCGACTTTGCCCATGACATCAGCCTGACCGCGACCGGGCTAAGCCTGCCAGACGGTTTGCGCGATGTGGTGGACCGGGCTCGAGAGATGCCCGAGCAGATCTCAGACGTGGTGGTCGTCGGCACGGTCGCCTTCGACAAACCTTGGGATCGGCTGGCCGTGGAAGGGAACACGCCACGCATGACAGGTGCCTCGCTGGGCCGGTTCGAGGCGAATTGGGGCCCGCTGCAATTAACCGCAAAGGGCGAGGTTTCGGTCCGCGCGGATCGCAGCTTGCAAGGCGAGATTGACGTGGAGGCGCGCAACTGGAAGCGCATGCTGCGGCTGGCCACCCGCGCCGGCGTGTTCGACGCGGACACAGGTCGCACGATCGAGCGTGGGCTGGACCTGCTTGCGCGCTTTGGTGGCGACCAGACGCGTATCAAAGTGCCATTGCGCTTTGATGGCGGGCGCACCTGGTTGGGCCCTATTCCGCTGGGTCCTGCCCCAAAGGTTTAGCGCGCCCAAAATCCGCCTGATCGGTATCTTGACCCGCATCTATAATGCCTCGGCGGATCGCCCGCGTGCGGGTAAAATAGGCATGAAGCGCATCACCATCCCCGGTACGGATGGCACGTTGCAAGGCGAAAAGCTCCTCGGTAAAGCGCCCCAGGATCTCTAGCGTGGCCGTTTTGTTGGTCAGAAACACATCGCGCCACATGGTTGGGTCGGACGCGGCGATGCGGGTAAAATCGCGAAAACCCGCGGCAGAGTAATTCACCACCTCAGAGGAGGTTACCCGCCCCAGATCGTCCGCCACACCCACCATTGTATACGCGATCAGATGCGGGGTGTGAGATGTCACCGCCAGCACCAGATCATGGTGATCAGGCTCCATCAAATCCACATTCGCGCCCAGCGCGCGCCAAAACGCAGCCACCCGATCCACCTCGTCCGAGGGCGTGGCCGCGGGGGGCGTGAGGATGCACCAACGATTGTCAAACAGATGCGCAAAGCCAGAGGCAGGCCCCGATTGTTCTGTTCCCGCCAAGGGATGGCCGGGCACAAAGAACACGCCCGGCGGCAAATGCGGGGCCACTTCGGCGATCACCGCCGCTTTGACCGAGCCGACATCGCTGATCACAGCACCGGGCTGCAAATGCGGCGCAATGGCTTGCGTGACCGCCGCCATGGCCCCCACGGGCGTGCACAGAATAATCAAATCCGCCCCTGTCACCGCCTCCTGGGCGGTGTCGGCCACATGGGTGCAATAGCCCAGATCCCGCGCGATCCCCCTTGTCTCGGCCGAGCGGGCGGTGCCCACAATCTCCCCACCAAAACCCACGCGGCGCAAGGCATGGGCGATGGACGAGGCGATCAGGCCCAGCCCGATCAACGCGACATGGCGAAAGGGAACTTCGGTCATCGCGTGGCCATGAACTCGGCCAAAACGCTGGCCACGCGCCTGCACGCAATCTCGTCCCCCACCGAGATGCGCAGCGCCTCGGGCAGGCCATAGCCGCCGACCTGGCGCACGATCAATCCTGCGTTGCGCAAGGCGATATCCGCCGAGGTGGCCGTGGCCGGTGTGTCAAACCGGGGCAACACGAAATTGGCGTGGCTGTCATCAACGCTCAGCCCGATCTCGCGCAGTCGCCCGATCAGCCAATCGCGCCACTTGGCGTTCGACTGCGCCGACATCTACACGGGCGTCGAGGAGCTCTTCGGCCGCTTCCGCGCCGCGCACGCCGCGGACC
>JBCBNR010000359.1:0-3172 GCA_039821665.1 Pseudomonadota bacterium | reverse complement strand
AAGCGCCAATCATTCGTTATTTTAGAACGAAAAGTATCAAAAGATATATTTTTCTTCATTTATACCGCCCCCTACATCCCCTCTAACCGCGAGAGGAGCGATAAGATGGACATCCTACTGACCATTCCGGGGGCGATCCTGGACCAATTGCAAAAACCCACCTTGGCCTTTCTGATCGCAGGCGTGCTGCTCGCAGCCGCAGGCAGCCGTTTCGAGATACCGCAACCGGTCTACAAATTCATCGTGATCCTGTTGTTGCTCAAAGTGGGTATCGGGGCGGGCCTTTCGATCCAAGAGGCGGATCTCATGGCGCTGGCCGTGCCCGCCCTGGGGGCAACCTTCATTGGCATTGCGGTGGTGGTTCTGGGCAGCCAAACCCTTGCCCGTCTAAGCGGTGTGTCTCGCACCGATGCGCTGGCGACCGTGGGCCTGTTTGGCGCGGTCTCCGCCTCGACCCTGGCGGCGGGTATGATCATGTTGGACGAGCAGGGTATGGCCTATGAGGGCTTTATCGGCGCGCTTTATCCGTTCATGGACATCGCAGCCCTGGTCACGGCGATCACGCTGGCCAAGCTAAGTGTTGCCCGGGCCCAGAGCCGGGCAAGTTTTGCAGGGGGCGGCACTGTCGTGCTGGGCGGTGGCTCCGGCCCCACCCCGGGGGAGGAGACGGGCGGCTTGATCAAGGGCATCCTGGTGGACACCCTGCGCAGCCCCGCGATTTCTGCACTGCTGGCGGGCCTCGGCCTGGGCCTGTTTGCTGAACCCGCGAGTGTTTATGACAGCTTTTATGATCCGCTGTTTCGGGGGCTCTTGTCGCTTTTGATGTTGATCATGGGGATGGAGGCTTGGGCGCGCCTGTCCGAGTTGCGCAAGGTCGCCCATGTCTACGTGCTCTACGGCCTCGCAGCACCCTTCGTGCATGGGCTGATCGGGTTTGGCATCGGTTTGGTGGCCCATGAGTGGACCGGCTTTTCCGCAGGTGGTGTGGTGCTTTTGGCGGTGATGGCCGCATCCAGTTCGGACATCTCGGGCCCTCCCACCATGCGCGCAGCCCTGCCAGAGGCGAACCCGTCGGCCTATGTGGGCACGTCGACAGGACTGGGCACGCCGGTTGCCATTCTCAGCATCCCCCTTTGGATCGCCCTGGCCGGGTGGTGGATCTAAGGCAGAGCGGGCCAGTGCGCAACCGCGCGCTGGCCTTGGCCGCAACTGGGGCCGGTGGCAGGAGGTTCCGACACGACAGCAAAGCGATGCCCGGCCCTTGCCCAGGCTTTGTACTGGCAATGGGATGTCTTGCAGCATGGGGTCAGTTGCGAATAGGTGCGAACTCCTGCGCTAAGGCCGCAAGCCTCTCTGTTGTGCGGAAAATGGTGGCTTTGCGCGCAAACGACATTGATGTTGCGTCGCAGCAGAAGTCAGATTTTGGTAGGGTTATGAACTTTGCCGAACAACTCAGTACCGAAAGACTTTCGTTACATTCGCTCCGAAAGCGGGATGTCTGGTTCTTTTGTACCCTGATCGGGGACGAGCGTGTCCGGCGTTACCTCGGTGGACCAGTTGTTTGGAGCCAGCGACTTCCACGCTTCAGGCGGTATTTGGTTGCTCCGAGCCACGTCGGCATCTGGGTCGTTCGTCTGACAGAACGTGGTCAACCCATTGGACTGGTTGAGTTAGGACCGCACAAGGACAGAAATGAGTATGAAGTTTCTTACCAGTTTAACCCAAATTTCTGGGGGAAGGGCTTCGCAAAAGAAGCTGTTCACGCAGTTATAAGCCACGCACTGAAGCAAGCAGGTTTGGGCAGGGTCATAGCAGAAACACAAAGCGCGAATGCAGCGTCCTGTCGCTTACTCAGAGAACAAGGAATGGTTGAAATTGAACGAGTTGAGAGGTTCAGGGCGCAGCAGATTATCTTCGCAACACTCTGAAAGCCACCCCTGGGACCTTAGCCTCGAAACCTCCCGATGTTCGTGGCCGACCTTCGCTGTGCCAACTGGGCGACTGTCAGTCCTGGCCAAAGCTGCTGCAATGCTGGTCATTGAGGTGCGGGGTGCATTGTCGCGCAAGTTGACGTGGGACAGATGCCCCAAAACTCCTTGGCGCAGGGTTTCGTCCACACCCGTAACCGGCCCCAACATGTCTGCCTGCGCAACCCGCTGGGGAGGGGATGCATGGACCGGCCATATCACTCCGTCGCGCGGGTGCCCACGATCGAGCGGTCGAAGACCGCCAAGCCCTTTAGGCGGGGCCTGTCGGTGAAACTGAAGGGCACGGAAAAATCCCGCGTCTGCTCGGGCGGGATATCCACGCGCACCAGCGCGGTTTTGTCCGCAAGGATTGCGCAGTCTTCCAGCGGGCTGTCCTGGGCCGGGCAGTCGAGCATCTGCACGCGCATATCGAAACTGCGCAGGCGGAAGACATCGTTCTCATTCGTCACCCGGCCCGTGATCGACAGGACGCGCCCGTCGTCGAAGAGGGTCGTATCCCCGATGATCACCTGCTCGGGCGCAATCCGCCCCTCTTGCTCGGCCACCGCCCCGGAGTTGGAGGTCAATGCGATGCCCGCAAGGGACGCCATGACCGCAAAAATGCCCAAAGCCACCACCCGCAAGTTGGGATAGAGCAGCGCAAGCGCCAGCGCGCCAGCAAGCACGACAAGTATGGCAGGGATAGACATGACCGCTCCAGTTCAAATGGGGTGTGGGTTCACCTAGGGCGTCTCGCCCGTGGTGTCTAGCGCTGCAATGGTCAAGCAATCGTTGCCGGGCGACCCGAGGCTGTGGCGCTGAGCACGCCCTCGACCAGCACCCGGCGCCCATCCATCTCCGCCTCGTTGAGGCACCAGTCCAGCGTGATCTGCGCGTCCGGCGCACCGGCCTTGGCGCTGGCTGCGGCGATCTGGGTGCGCAACGCGTCTTCGGCAGCGGCACTGGCGCAGGCGCGATCGGCGAACGCCTTTGGACCTTCGGCCAAGAACAGCGTCAGCCCCCCGGCGGGGTCTTCGGTCAGACGCAAACTCATCGTAAGTCGCACATGGCCCGCAACGGCCCCGACCGCATTGGCCACATCCGCATGGCTTGGCACGTGCAATTTCGCCCCCAAGCGCTTTGCGACCGAAGGGTAATGGGTGCCGGCAGAGGCACCGAGGGCCACCAAAGGCGTGGCCAAGCGC
>JBCBNR010000358.1:0-3185 GCA_039821665.1 Pseudomonadota bacterium | reverse complement strand
GGTTGTGGTCAGCAGACCAAAGATCAGCCCCGCCAGTGCAAGCCAGGTTGCCCCTGTGGAGCCGGATCTGACGCCCATCCCTAAAATCACCCAAAGCACGATCGCGGTCACCATCTGCAGGGTCATGTTGGAAGGGACCAGCAAGATCGCAGGCACATGCAGTCCCGCGAGAGCAAACAAAGACAGGGCGGCGGTGGGTTGTAACTTCATCGGTCTAAACTCCTCATAACGCGCAGGTTTGCACGCGGTACGCCCATGCCACAAGTCGGGAGTTTTGCCGTTCGTTAGGTTTTTGAGGTGCGCACCTCAAAAAACCGTAGACGTGAGGTGCGTACCTCAAGTAGCGTCAAGACACGCCACGATTCGCCATCAGAGCGACGCGGCACCTAGATGGGAGGACGAGATGTCATTTACAAAACTGGCCACCGCCAGTGCCCTGGCGCTTGCCGTCAGCAGCGTCACAAGCGCGGCACACGCAGAGGATCTGACGCTGTGCTGGGCTGCCTGGGACCCCGCCAATGCGTTGGTGGAACTGTCCAAAGAGTTCGAAGCCCAATCCGGCCACAACATGAATTTCGAGTTTGTGCCCTGGCCGAACTTTGCCGACCGGATGCTTAACGAGCTGAACTCGGGCGGCAAGCTGTGCGATCTTCTGATCGGTGACAGCCAATGGATCGGCGGCGGTGCCGAGAACGGCCATTACGTCAAGCTGAACGGTTTCTTCGATGCCGAAGGGATCTCGATGGACGATTTCGCGCCTGCGACCGTCTATGCCTACTCGACCTGGCCCAAGGGCACCCCGAACTACTACGCCTTGCCGGCGATGGGGGATGCAAACGGCTGGTTCTATCGCAAGGATTGGTTCGAGCGCGAGGATATCCAAGCCGCTTACAAAGACGCGACCGGCCAGGATCTGCGCGAGCCGCAATCCCAGAAAGAACTGCTGCAAATCGCCCAGTTCTTCCAAGAGCGTGAGGTTGATGGAAAGACCGTCTACGGCGCGGCCATCTTCACCGAGCGTGGATCTGAGGGCATCACCATGGGTGTGACCTCTGCCCTGTATCCGTGGGGCTTCAAGTACGAGAACGCACCCGGCTCCTACGACATGGAGGGCGCTGTGAACTCTCCCGAGGCGGTAGAGGCACTGGAATTCTATAAAGAATTCTACCAGACAGCGACCCCTCCGGGCTATACAAACTCGTACATGGGCGAAAGCTTGGACGCCTTCAAATCCGGTCAGGTCGCCATGGCCATGAACTGGTTCGCGTTCTTCCCAGGCCTCTATGCAGATCCGAACACTGGCGGCGACAAGATCGATTTCTTCGTGAACCCACCGCAGAATCAAGCAGGGTCCACCTTGGGTGGGCAAGGCATCTCGGTCGTGGCCTATTCGGACAAGCAGGACGCAGCCCTTGAGTATATCAAGTGGTTTGCGCAGCCGGACGTTCAGGCCAAATGGTGGGAGCTTGGCGGCTATTCCGCCCACAACTCCGTGCTGCAGGACCCGGGCTTTGTCGACAGCCAGCCCTTTGCCGGTGACTTCCTGGAGGCCATGGATGGCGTCCAAGACTTTTGGCAAGAGCCTGCATATGCAGAACTGCTGCTGGCCATGCAAAAGCGTGTCCACGACTTTGTTGTGGCCGACCAGGGCACTGCAAAGGAAGCCTTGGACAAGCTGATCGAGGATTGGACGGAAGTCTTCGAAGACGAAGGCAAGCTGTAACTTCCCTGGGCGACGGGCAGCCTAGCTGCCAGTTGCATCAGACTTGCGCCGGGGCTACCCGTCCCGGCGCACCTTTCAACCAACAGGCCAGGTGCTATGTCTGATCGGACGATAGATCGCGTTGCCGCCGCAACGCCCACCCCAGTTGCACGCAAAGTCAAAGGTTTGTCCGACCGTGCGATTGCCTGGATTTTCGTGGCCCCCACGATCTTCCTGCTGCTGGCGATCAACATCTTTCCGCTGATCTGGACGATCCGGCTGAGCTTTACCAACTACAAAGCCAACCGCATCAACCGCGAGCCGGAATTTGTCGGCCTGCGCAATTACGAGCGGATCCTGACAGACAGCGACATTTGGCTGAACATGCAGGCCACCGCCCATTTCCTGTTTTGGACAATCTTCTTTCAGGTTCTGATCGGTTTCGCGCTCGCCTGGCTGATCAACAAGAAGTTCAAGGGCAACG
Organism: Pseudomonadota bacterium; assembly: GCA_039821665.1. Classification (GTDB taxonomy): domain Bacteria; phylum Pseudomonadota; class Alphaproteobacteria; order Rhodobacterales; family Rhodobacteraceae; genus CANLSM01. The sequence goes on along the minus strand of JBCBNR010000358.1, from coordinate 999 downwards.
ATCTGTGGACCACCATCATCGTGCTGCCCATGATGCTGTCGCCCGCTGTGGTGGGCAATTTCTGGAAGTTTCTCTATCAGCCGCAGATCGGGCTTTTTAACTACATCGTGGCCTTTTTCACCGGGGCCGAGCCGTCGAGCTTTGAGATGTTGGGCCAGGTGAACCTCGCCCCTTGGGCCATTGTCATCGTGGACACCTGGATGTGGACGCCGTTTGTGATGCTGATTTGCCTCGCAGGCCTGCGCAGCATCCCTGACTATATCTACGAGGCGGCCGAGGCGGACCGTGCCTCCAAGCTAAGGCAGTTCTTTACCATCACCATCCCCATGGTTCTGCCGTTTCTGATGCTGGCGGTGCTGTTCCGCGGGATCGAGAATTTCAAAATGTTCGATCTGGTGGTGCAGTTGACGGGGGGTGGACCGGGCTCCACCACCGAGCTGACATCGATCAACCTCAAGCGTGAGGCGTTCGAGAAGTGGCGCACAGGATATGCGTCGGCCTATGCCATCGTGCTCTTCGTCACCGTCTTCGGCCTTGCCTCGATCTACGTCAAAGCCCTGAACAAGGTCAAAGAACGATGAGCGGCTTTTCCGTCACCGAGCCGTCGCGCCGCACCAAATGGGTCGCGGGCACGATTGTGATCCTCTACGCGCTGATCACCATGATCCCGCTGGTCTGGATTGGCCTGACCGGGTTCAAAAGCCCCGCAGACGCGATCAGCTATCCGCCGAAATACATCATCGGCTCGGACAGCGAGGCGGGCTTTCAGCCCACGCTGGAAGGGTATGTGAACCTCTTTACCACCCGGACCCGCCAGACCGAGGACTTCCTGAACGCCAACCCGCCCGAGAACTGGGCGGACGAGATAGTGCGCCAATACGACATGGTCATCGTCGGCCCCTCGAAATTTGGCGAGCGGTTCATGAACTCGGTCATCATCGGGTTCGGGTCGACCTTTCTCAGCGTCTTTCTGGGCACGCTGGCGGCCTATGCCTTTAG
>JBCBNR010000357.1:0-3223 GCA_039821665.1 Pseudomonadota bacterium | reverse complement strand
CGGCGAGCCTGCCATAGGGGGGCATCTGCGCGGCCGCGCGCGCGCGCGCCTCGGCCCGCCAAAACGCATCCTCCGCGCCGGTTAGAAGCGCGGTGATCACAGGGTGTTCGGGCTGGTGGGTTTGCACCAGTACCTCGCCCGGTTTGCCCGCGCGCCCCGCCCGGCCAGCCACTTGCCAGATCAGTTGAAACGTCCGCTCCGCGGCGCGCAGGTCGCCGCCTTGCAAGCCCAAATCCGCGTCCACCACCCCCACCAGGGTGAGATTGGGAAAATTGTGTCCTTTGGCGACGATCTGGGTGCCAATGATGATGTCCGCCCCGCCGGCCGAGATCTCTTCGATCAAGGCTTTGAGGCGCCGCGCGCTGTCGGTCAGATCCGAGGACAGGATCGCCACCCGGGCCTTGGGGAAGCGCGCGCTCACCTCCTCGGCCAAGCGTTCGACGCCGGGGCCAAGGGCGACCATTGTGTTCTCTTTCTCGCAATGGGGGCATTTGGTGGGAATGGGCCGCTCGGCCCCGCATTGGTGGCAAACCAGGCGCTGGCGAAAGCGATGCTCGACCATACGCGCATCGCATTCCGTGCAGCCCACCTGGTGGCCACAGGCCCGGCAGAGCGTCAGCGGGGCATAGCCCCGACGGTTCAAAAACAAAAGCGCCTGTTCGCCTTGCGCCACCCGCTCCTCCACCGCGCGCGCAAGCGGCGGCGAGATCCAACTGCCCCGCTCGGGCCCATCGGATCGCAGGTCTATCGCTGTAAGCTGGGGCAGTTCCGCGGCCCCAAAGCGTTGCGGCAGATCTAGCCTTGCGTATTTGCCCGCCTCGACATTCGACCAGGTTTCCAACGCAGGGGTCGCGGTTGCCAGCACAACGGCCGCCCCTGTGAGGCTGGCGCGCAGCACCGCCATGTCGCGCGCGTTGTAAAGCACCCCCTCCTCTTGCTTGTAGGATGTGTCATGTTCTTCATCCACGACGATCAGACCAAGGTCCCTGAAGGGCAGAAAGAGCGCGGAACGCGCCCCGATGACCAGCGGCACCTCACCCCGGGCCACAGCCCCCCAAGCGCGCCGACGCTCGGCCTGGGTCGCCCCTGAATGCCAGGCGGCGGGCGGGGCGCCAAAGCGGTCCTGCACGCGGGCAAAGAACGCGCCTGTCAAGGCAATCTCCGGCAGCAGCACCAGGGCCTGGCGACCCGCTTTCAAACAGGCGGCCACAGCCTCGAGATAAACCTCAGTCTTGCCTGATCCGGTCACGCCCTTGAGCAGGGTCGTGCCATATCGCGCTTCGGCCACCTCCTGTCGCAGGGCCTTGGCGGCGGTGGCTTGCCCCTCTGACAGGGCGCGCCCGGGCAAATCCGGGTCCAGCCGGGCAAAGGGTTTGTCCCGGGGCTCTTGGGTCAGGACCAGGGCACCGGCCTCGGCCAGGCCCTTGAGGACCGAACCGCTGACGCCAGCGGCGGCTGACAGCTCTCCCGGGGCGAGGCCCGCGCCACCATAGGCTGTGATCGCATCAAGAACCCTTTGGCGCGCGGGGGTCATGCGCGCGGGCACCCCTTCGCCCAGGCGGTAGATCTTGCGCGCGCCGGGCGGTGCGCCCAGATCCGGCACCCGGGTTGCCAGGCGCAGCATCGCGGTCAAGGGCGTGATGGTGTATTCCGAGGCTCGCGTGAGAAACCGGCGCAGCTCCGGCGTCATCGCGGGCACGTCCAGCACCCGCAACACCGGACGCACCTTGCTCAGATCATACCCCCCCTCGCCAGGGCCCCAGACCACCCCCAGCACCTTGCGCGGGCCCAAAGGCACCTCGACAAAGGCGCCCAAGGCCACCCCACCTTCGGGTGCGCGATAGTCCAGGCACCCATCCAAGGGCTGGGTGGTCAGCACAGCGATCAACGCATGGGGCGCAAAGCGCAGATCGGCCACACTCATGCCGCCAAGCCCCCTGCCGGGTGTTCCCTCGCCCCACCACTTGGTTTAGTGTTTCGCAAGCAGGGCCAACACCACATGGCCGATAGGAGCCACATATGAAATTTTTCGTCGACAGCGCGGATATCGATGCCATTTCCGAGTTGAACGAGACCGGAATGGTGGATGGAGTAACCACCAACCCGTCCCTGATCCTCAAATCCGGGCGTGACATCTTGGAAGTGACCAAAGAGATCTGCGCCCTTGTGGACGGCCCCGTTTCGGCCGAGGTGGTGGCGACGCAGGCCGACGCCATGATCGAGGAGGGCCAAAGGCTCGCCAAAATCGCCGACAACATCGCCGTCAAAGTCCCGCTGACCTGGGCGGGCCTCAAAACCTGCAAAACGCTGACGGATGCCGGTCATATGGTCAATGTCACCTTGTGTTTCTCGGCCAACCAGGCGCTGCTGGCCGCCAAGGCCGGGGCCACGTTTATCAGCCCTTTCATCGGTCGTCTGGATGACATCAATATCGATGGAATGGAACTGATCCAGGACATCCGCACCATTTATGACAATTACGGGTTTGAGACCGAGATCCTGGCCGCGTCGATCCGTACGGTCAACCATGTGACCGAAAGCGCGCGCATTGGCGCGGATGTCATCACCGCCCCGCCATCGGTGCTTAAGAAACTCGCCGATCATCCGCTGACCGACAAAGGGTTGGAGACGTTTTTGGACGATTGGGCCAAAACGGGGCAGAGCATCCTATGACCTCTCAAAGCGCGCCTATGCCTGCGCCCGATTTGCGCGACCTGATCCTTGCAGACCCTGCCCTGGTGCTGGAAGACACCGAAGTGATGCAAGCGCTTTTGGCCGAACAGGGCGATCACAGCGATCGCAAGGTGGTCGATCTGCGCGCCCGGCTGGTGGAGCGGTTGGAACATCGTTTGGAGCAGTTGGAGGACACCCATGCCTCCGTTGTGGCGGCCGCTTACGAGAACCTTGCAGGCACCAACCAGGTGCACCGGGCGGTGTTGGTCTTGCTGGCGCAAACCGATCTTGCCGGCATGCTTGGCGCGTTGGAGGGCGAGGTCGCAACGATCCTGGGCCTCGATCTGGTGCGCGTGGGGGTAGAGGGCGAGACGCCCAAGTTGCCCGATAGCGTGGCCCATATGTTGGTGCGCATGCCCCGGGGCAGTTTGCGCGCCTACCAATGCGCTGGCCGGGATGTGGAGCCGCGGCCCGTGATCTTGCGCCCGGTTACCGAGCTTGCCGAAGCGCTGTTCGGATCGGAAGGCGATGGCATCGCGTCGGAGGCTTT
>JBCBNR010000356.1:0-3224 GCA_039821665.1 Pseudomonadota bacterium | reverse complement strand
CCAAAACCCGGTCGGCCTGGCTGCGACTTTGGCGAAACGCGAGGATCTGGGGCAGGTTCGCATTGAGCGCATGGATGGGGGCCAGCACCTTGGACACAAGTGCGATCACCGCAATCAACGCACCAAAGGTCATGGTGCCTGTGATTGCACCATGGGCGCTGAGCACAATGGCAAAAACCGTGGCAAGGCTTGTGATGGTTTGCGCCATCGATGTCACATTGGACTGGAACAGACGCGCCTTTTGCGTGGCCTGCTCCGCCGCATCGATCAGCGGGCCCGCACGCTGGGCAAATCGATCCTCGATGCCCAAATTGGCGATGGTGCCCTGGTGTCCCACCGCGTCGTGAAACACCGCCCGCGTAGCGGTGGAGGCATCGGCGGCGGCCTTATCCAGGCGCTGTTGAATGGGAAAGGTCACAAGACTGAGGATCACAAAGATCAGGATCACCCCGATGGTCAGAAGGCCAACGGGCGGGGCCAGCACAAACAGCACGGCCAGGAAGATCAGCGCGAACGGCAGATCCAACAACGTGGTCAGAACTTGACCTGTAAAAATTTCGCGCAGGGCCTCGAACTGGCGAAAGCGGGCAAGCTGCTGATCGATGTCTGACTTTTGCAGTTGGCTGAGCGGCAAAGACATCAGTTTGCGAAACAAGGCCACGGTCAAATCCCGCTCGCCATGGCGGCCCGCATGGGCAATGGCCTGGGTGCGCACGCAACGAAAGCCGAAATCCGAGGCCAGCAAGATACCCACCCCGATCACCAGGGCCGTCAGCAGATCGACGGAGTTTGCGGGGATCACCCGGTCATAGATGGCCATGATCAACAGTGGTGCCATCAGCCCCAATACGTTGGTCAGAAGCGAAGCGATCAGCAGCCAAGGCAGCATCGGCGCAAACAGCGAGAAGCACCCCCAAACGGACGCGGATGTGGTGCTGGCATGCTGATAGCGAAACCGTTCGATCCGCACCAACAGGGCGCGTAGACGCGTAGCCGGTCGCAAGGCCGTGCCCCCTGTCGCAAGATCAGCGACCACCAGATCCTCGCCCTCTCGCCCCAACAGCACAAAGCAGCCGCCATCGGCCGGGAACACCAGGGCTGGGCATTCATCGCGGGTGATCTCAGCCAACCGGCATTCGGTCTGAGTGTGGGGGATGCGCAGCGTTTGCAGTGTCTCGATGATTTCCGCAGGGGTTAGGGTTTCGGACACATGGGGAAACGCCTCGAACACAGCGTCTGAATTGCTGCGCCAGCCCCCGGCTGCGATCAAATGCTGGAGGTTTTGCAAGGCATCTTCACGGGCGATCAACAGGCTCATGCAGCGCTCTCCTGCAACACAAGGATGTCAGAGCGTTCCATCGCCAAATCCCGATCCCAGGCGCGCAAGGTGGACCGGGTCAGCAAGATCCGCAGATCCGCCAGTTTCTTCAGGCGCGGATCGGGTGTGGACAGAAAGACCGTCGGCTTAAACGGCAGTTTGGCCAGGCAGGCGCTCAACGCGGCCCGCTCGGCGGTGTCGAGCACGGCGGACGGCTCGTCCAGCAATAGGATCTTGGGTTGCAAGGACAGCGCCCGGGTCAGCGACATCAATTGCCGGTTCTTGGGATCCTTCTCAAACGTGGTGCCCGTGTTCAGCGGTGTGTTATAGCCCAAGGGCAAGCGGTGGATGCGCGTCTCCAACCCCAATTGGGCCGCGATGCCCTTGGCAATCTCGCACTGGTCCGCATCGCCAAAAGCGCTGAGGTTTTCCAGCAGGGTCCCGTTGAGCACCACCGGATGCCGGTCCAACGCCACCATCCGCCCTTGCCCGCGGCCCACGGTTTGTACCGGTCGGCCATCCACTTGGATCATGCCATAGTCCGGCTTGGCATGCCCGCTGAGCATGTCGAAGAACGCGCGCACCGCGCGCTGGGTATCCCCCTCGACCAACACAATGGCACCGGGATGCGCCTCCGCCGTGACTTTGTCGAACAGACGCGCACCGGTTTCCTTATCCTCGGCCACAGCCTGGTGGAAACTGACCCGACCTTTGACGATGGGCTGCGCAATGCCTTGCATGGGCTGTTGTACAAATTTGTCCATTTCCAACAGCTTGCGCTTGGCGACAGCCGTGCTCTCGGACTGGACCCAATGGCTCATCAATTTCATCAAGGGTTGGATCACCCGGCCATTGAGCAACATGCAGGCCGCAAGCTCCGCGATGCCAATGAAGTCTTGGATCACCAAATAGGCCCCAAAAAGGCCCATTGCTGCTACGGAAAACTGGGCAAACACCGCGCCAAAAGCTTGCGCAAACCCCGAAAAGCGGATCAGCCGCCCGCTCGTGTCCACTGTCTGCTCTTGCAGCATTTCAAAACGGCGGGTCAATTGGCGTTCCATTGTGTTGGCCTTGACCGAGATCATGTTCGACAGAACCTCCGCCAAAAACGTGTAACGGCGGGCATCCAAGGATTTTCGCTTTTCAAACAGGCTCCACTGCGCGCGCTTCATCAGCAGGGCAAAGGCCACCACCGCCATAAGACCGCTGAGCGGAACAAGGATCAGCCACCCACCGATCAGACCGATCATCAGAATGAAGATGCCTGTGAACGGAAGATCGATGGCCAGGGCCTGGTTTTGCCCTGCATGATAGTCGCGCAGGCGCGCAAGGGCCGCATAACGCTCCAAATGCACAGCGCTGGCATCGCCCGCAAACTCCGCCGGTTTTGCCCCCAGAACACGGGACAGAAAGGTTTGATGGTTCGACACTGCCGCGTCCGAGGCTGCGACGCTCAAGACCAAAGATCGGGACCACCGCCCTCCCAGTTCCAGCCCCGCAGCCAGCAGCAGAACAATCGCAAGTGCCGTCAGCGTTTCGGTCGCTTGGTTGGGGATGACCCGGCCAAAGATCAGCAGAATCGCAATGGGCATCAGCATCGCCAGCACATTCAGCGCCAGCGAGGACGCAAAAATCGGCCCATTTACACCCAGCGTCGAGCGCCGCCCGACAAACGTCTTCAACCCCATAAATCCACCCAGTTGACCACTCCAAGACCCAAGTTGCGCACAGGGAGTTTCTCAAGAGTGAACAGAAGGCCCTGTAATCATGCGCTTTTGTCTCAAACGCCTTTGTAAAAAGGCGCAAGATCTTAACGCCCTGGTCGTAAGGGTCCTGCGCGAACCAATCAGGGGTGGTAGGGATCATGGCGGACAAAAATGGCACCGGCGCGTCGGCGGCGCAAAAG
>JBCBNR010000355.1:0-3231 GCA_039821665.1 Pseudomonadota bacterium | reverse complement strand
GTTTGGTGAACAAGCGCTTTTGTCCAATGCGCTGAGGAAACAGCAGTTCCTTGGCTTCGTAAAAACGCAAGGTGCGGGGGGTGACGTCAAACTCGGCGCACATTTCGCCGATGGTCGCTAGTGTTTCGGTCATGTCGGTTGCCTTCTTTTTCGTCAGATGGTCATACCTTACGCGAACGTCAAGTTCAACCTGTTCTTTACGTTAGGGTCAAGTGCAATCCCCCCTCCCTCCCGCCACGTCAGGGTGCTAAGCCAACCCAATGACCGAGTCCCACAAAGCCACAATCGCCAAGCAATTCATCGAAGCCTTGCCCCACAGCCGTGCCCTTGGGCTTTGCTTGCGCGACATCGGGGACGGGATGGCCGAGATGGCACTGCCCTATGATGCGCGGTTTGTGGGCGATCCCTCCACCGGGGTTCTTGCAGGCGGCGTGGTCACGGCCCTGTTGGACACCTGTGCAGGTGCAAGCGTGCTGATGCGCGAGGAGGTGACAGCCGCCACCGCAACACTGGATTTGCGCATCGACTATATGCGTGCGGCCGAGCCTGGGCGCGAGTTGATTGCGCGGGCGGAGTGCTACCGCGTCACAAAATCCGTGGCCTTTGTGCGGGCCGAGGCTTGGACAGACAGCCGCGACCGGCCGGTGGCCACAGCGGCAGGTGCCTTCACCGTGGCCACGGGGGCGGCCACATCATGAAGCGCCCCGAACCTGTACAAGTGATCAAACAGCGCCGGGATGCGGCCCTGCGCGCGCTGATCGGGCAGATCCCCTATATCCAATTCTTGGGGATCGAGTTTGATCGGCGCGGTGACGAGTTGACCGCCATCTTGCGCTTTGATGAAAAGCTGATCGGCAACCCCATGCTGCCCGCGCTCCACGGTGGGGTGACCGGCGCGTTTCTAGAGATTGCGGCGGTGATCGAACTGACCTGGGCCAGCGTCTGGGACGACATGGAAAGTGGGGCCCTGAAGGTCGAAAGCCTAGAGGATGGGGCGCCGCCGCCCTTGCCCAAAACCATCGACATCACCATTGATTATCTGCGCCCGGGCCTGCCGCGCGATGCCTATGCGCGGGCGCGGGTCAATCGTTCGGGCCGGCGCTATGCTTCCGTTCATGTGGAGGCTTGGCAAGACAACCGGGACCGATTGTTCGCCCAGGCCACGGGCCATTTTTTGATGCCGACCCGGAATGGCTGAGGCGATCACGGACCGCAGGGTCCTGGCCATCGCGCTGCCTATTATGCTGAGCAATGCCACCGTGCCCATCCTGGGCGCCGTGGACACGGGCGTGGTGGGCCAGATGGGCGAGGCCGCGCCCATCGGCGCGGTGGGCATCGGCGCGGTCATTCTTTCGGCCATCTACTGGATCTTTGGCTTTTTGCGCATGGGCACCGCCGGTTTGGTGGCCCAAGCCCATGGGGCCGGGGACGCGGCAGAGACCGGCGCGCTGTTGATGCGCGCATTGCTGATCGCAGGGGCGGCGGGCTTGGGTTTCATCTTGCTGCAAGTGCCGCTGTTTTGGGGGGCTTTTGCGCTCGCACCCGCAAGCGAGGAGGTCGAAACCCTCGCCCAGACGTATCTGCGCATCCGCATCTGGGGGGCCCCGGCGGCCATTGGCCTTTACGCCCTGACCGGCTGGCTGATCGCGTTAGAACGGACCCGCGCCGTTTTGATCATCCAAGTGTGGATGAACGGTCTGAACATCGTGCTCGACCTGTGGTTCGTCCTCGGCCTAGGCTGGGGGGTCGAAGGGGTGGCCGTGGCGACCCTGATTGCCGAAGTGTCGGGTGCCGCACTGGCCCTGTGGTTCTGTCGCGCCGCCTTTTCAGGGGCGCAGTGGCGGGATTGGGCGCGCATCCTGGACCGGGCCAAGGTGCGTCGGATGATGTCCTTGAACCTCGACATTATGCTGCGCTCGATCCTGATGGAGACCGCGTTTCTGTCCTTTCTGTTTTTTGCCGCGGACCAGGGCGATGTGACCTTGGCCGCAAACCAGGTTCTGCTGCAGTTTTTGCACATCACGGCCTATGCGCTTGATGGGTTTGCCTTCTCGGCCGAGGCGCTGGTCGGCCAAGCGGTGGGTGCGCGCAACCTTGGCCGGTTGCGCCGCTCGGTCTGGCTGACCTGTAAATGGGGGGCGGTGATCGCAATTGCCTTGGCGGCGCTGTTCTGGGCGGCGGGCCCGTGGATCATCGATCTTATGACCACATCCCAAGAGGTGCGCGCCGAGGCCAGGCGCTATCTGCCTTGGATGATCTTAGGGCCGATCTTGGGCCTTGCGGCCTGGATGCTGGATGGGATCTTCATTGGTGCCACCCGGGGGCGGGACATGCGCAACGCCATGCTTGTGTCCACGCTGATCTATTGGGTCTGCGCGCTTAGCCTGGTGGGGCCGTTGGGCAATCATGGGCTGTGGCTTGCGCTGATGGTGTTCAACGTGGCGCGCGGGATCACCCTTGGCGTGCGCTATCCCAAGGTCGAGGGTGACGCGCGGGCCGCCGCGTGAGCGCGCGAGCGCTCAGAGCCAAGGCGAGAGGTCCGTGCCGACAGCGTCCGCTACGGTGGCAAAGCCATCGGCCTCCAGCAGCGCCTCAAGCTCCGCCAGGATTTGCGGCATTACGCCGATGCCATGATAAACCAGCCCGGTGTAAAGCTGCACAGCGCTCGCACCGGCCTTGATCTTTGCATAGGCCTGAGCGCCGGAGCTGACCCCGCCCACACCGATCAGGGGCAACCGCCCCTCCAACCGTTGGGCAAGCTGGGCGAGGATCCGGGTCGAGCGGTCGAACAGGGGCGCGCCGGACAGCCCGCCGGCCTGGTCCCGGTGCGGGCCGCTGAGGCCGTCGCGCGCCAGGGTGGTGTTGGTGGCGATCAGGCCGGAAAGCGGGGCGGCCAGGGCCACCTCGCATATGTCATCCAAGGCCGCTGGGTCCAAATCAGGCGCAATCTTCAAGAACAGGGGCAAGCCGGTGGTGTTTGCCTGACCGACCCGGGCCAGCAGCGCACGCAGCGCATCTCGCCCTTGCAGGTCGCGCAGCCGCTCGGTGTTGGGTGACGAGACATTGACGGTCGCGAAATCCACAAAGGGTGCGCAATGGCTCAGCACGGCTGCATAATCCTCCGCCCGGTCCGCGCTGTCCTTGTTGGCGCCCAAGTTCAGGCCCAGCACCATATCCTTGGGGCGGTCCCGCAGACGGGTGGCAATCGCCTCCATACCTTGGTTGTTGAAC
>JBCBNR010000354.1:0-3241 GCA_039821665.1 Pseudomonadota bacterium | reverse complement strand
AACAACTCCATCACCTTGAAGTCGTCGATGCTTTGGATGCCCAACGTCTCGGACATCTGCGCCAGGACCACTAGGATGGCCAGGGGTGCACACAAGGTGGCAACAAGCACGCTGATTGCCGTGCCCCAACGGCTGATTGTGCTCCATGCAAACGCGGCCTCGGTCGTGTCACCGCCCTCGCGTTGCAAGATGAAATTCTCGACATGGGGTGGGATGTGGCCGTGGGTGGCCCGCAACTTACGCAGAACAGACACATTGTATCCGGCGCCGGATTTCCGGTTTAGTTCACGCTGTGCCTTGGCAGAATGGTTTACATTCGGAAGAAGAAAGAAGTCGGTCGCCATCGATACACGCCTAAACCCCACAACACGTATACACCAGTATATCACTGCCTATACCGAATGAACAGGGTTTCAAGGGCATATCATTAAGAACTTGGTAGCAATTCCGTTTCGATGGTCGAGCTGGCCTCCAACGTGCGGTGTACCGGGCATCTGTCTGCAACCTCAAGCAAACGATCCCTCTGTGCTGCGTCAAGCGGGCCGTCCAGGGTGATCGTTCTGCGAAAGTGATCGATGCGCGTGCCGGTGTCTTCGCAATGCTCGCAATCGGTGGCGTGGATTTTGTCATGGGTCACATCGACCGACACCCCGGCGAGCGGCCATTTCTTGCGGCGCGCATACATGCGAATGGTCATGGATGTGCACGCGCCCAAGCCTGCGGCCAGAAACTGATAGGGCGTCATACCCTGGTCGGTGCCGCCATAGGCTGTCGGCTCGTCGGCCAAGGTGTGGTGCTGTGGCCCGGCCGAGACGTCTTGCAAAAACCCGTCCGGGTCCGCTTCGGCCACGCGCACAACTCCCTCGGGCGCGCCGATGGGGGCGGCTTCCTTAGCCGCGGGCAGATAATGGGCAAGCCACGCGCCAATCACCTCGGCTGCGTATTCCGCATGATCCGGTTGGCTGATCAAATGGTCCGCGTCATCCAAGGTGACAAAGCTTTTGGGGTGCTTTGCGGCCTTGAAAATCTCGGCGGCATTTTCGATCCCCACGGTGCTATCTGTGGGCGCGTGGAGAACCAACAGCGCCTTTTTCATGGTCGAGATCGCGGGCAGCAGGGCCGAGGCGCGGATATCGTCCAAAAAACCTTTGCGGATTGTGAAGGGGCGCCCGCCCAGGCTGACCTCGGCCATACCGTCCGCTTCGATCGTGGCGATCGCATCGGCAAAATTATGGGCGACATGGGCCGGATCCGCCGGCGCGCCCAGGCTGACGACAGCTTTGACCGATGGCAGATCACCGGCGGCCTTCAGCACGGCGGCCCCGCCAAGGGAATGACCAATCAGCAAGTCGGGGGCCATCCCCCGGTCGGTCAACTGGGCCGCGGCTCGGCGCAAATCCTCGACATTGGACGAAAAATCCGTGTTGGAAAACTCGCCCTTCGAATGGCCAAGCCCGGTGAAGTCAAAACGCAGCACCCCGATGCCCATCGCCGCGAGGCGTTGAGAGATCCGGCGCGCGGCTGGGATATCCTTCGAACAGGTAAAGCAATGGGCAAACAGCGCCGTTGCACGCTGCCGCCCGATGGGTCGGTCCAGACGTGCGGCCAGCGCGTGCCCGCTGTGCCCGGTGAAGGTAAAGGTTTCGCTGTGCATCCTCGGGGTCCTCTCTCGGTGCCCCCTACATGACGGCTAAGGGCGGTTCCGCCAAGGCTATGTCACGCGCCCTCTCCCACCCGTGAAGGCCTGTGCGCAGGGGCGTGAGGGGCTGTAACCTCAGCCCAACCCCTGCAAAGCGGCATCAAAAGGCGCGCGGGTCATATTCTCGCACCCATCCTCGGTGATCACCACCTGGTCTTCGAGCTTGATGGAAAAGTCGCCCCCCTCGCGGGAAATCAACGCCTCCACACACAGGGTCATACCCGGCTCCAGAACATATTTGTCGAACGCGCCGGGCACCCGCTTGTCGGGATAGGCGATCAACGGCCACTCGTCGCACATCCCGACCCCGTGGAACAGGCACGAGTATTTTTGCTTTTGGTAGATCTCGGGCAGCACATGGGTTCCCTCGCTCAGCTCCAAGAAACTGACCCCAGGCTTCAAACGCTCCATATTGTAGGCGATGTGCTCCATGCCCAGCTTAAAGTCGTCGATCATATCCTGACGCGGGCGCCCATCGCCCACCCAATAGGTGCGCGACAGGTCCGCACAGATGCCATAAACCCCAACAAGATCCGTGTCATAGGCAATGATCTCGTTGTTTTGGATGATCCGCGGTCCGCATTCCTGAAACCACGGATTGGTGCGCGGACCAGAGGCCAAAAGCCGGGTCTCGATCCATTCGCCCCCGCGCCTGATGTTGCTGGCGTGCAGCTCGGCCCAGACATCATCCTCGGTCATACCGGGCTGGGTGGCAGCCTCCATCTCGGCCATCGCGGCCTCGCAGGAATGAATAGCACAGCGCATGGCCAGAATGTCATCCGGTCCCTTGATCGCTCGGGCCTTTTCGGTGACCTCTTCGCCCTCCATCACCTCAAAGCCTGCGCGCTCGAACGCGCGGTAGCCAGCGATCATGATTTTGTCGATGGCGATGCGCTTGTTGGTGCCCACATGGGCGCGCATTAGCTCTTGGACCTGGGCCACGAAGCTGTCCGCCGCAGCGTCCCCTTGGTCGCCGGTGGCAAAATAGAACATCGACGCGCCCGAGCGGACCTCGCGCACCAACGGGTTGTGATCGGCCAAAAAGGGTGAGTTTTTGTAGTCCCACAGCACCATATGACCATCCGCCATCACTAAACAGGCGCGAAACGGGTTGTGGGTGTTCCAAAGCTGCATCGAGGTGCTGTCCGTGGCGTAGCGGATGTTCAAAGGGTCGAACATCAATAGCCCCGCATAATCGCGGTCCACGATGTGTTGGGTCAGGCGCTTCCAGCGGTAGCGGCGCATGGCGTCCAGATCGGGCGCCACCAGACCGTCGGTGGCCCATTCGGCGAAGGCCAGGTCTGTGGGGCCTATTTCCATCCGATCATTGTCCCGTGGGGAGCCATCGGGCTTCTTGCTTGGATCGATCTTGCGGCGATCGGCGACATGGGTGTTCATGGGCGCGTCCTCCTTAGCCCGCAGGCTGCGCGAGCCGCTTGCCCCTGTCCCCACCAAATCCGGCGCGCCATGTCGCTTTTGGGCCGAGCGCCCGCCCCATCGGCTTTCTAAAAATACTCAAAAAAAAAGGGCGCCACCAGGGCG
>JBCBNR010000353.1:0-3262 GCA_039821665.1 Pseudomonadota bacterium | reverse complement strand
GTTTCGCGCCCAATGCAGCCAATGCCACGGCGCAGGCGCTGCGGGCACGACCGGATACCCCAATCTATTGGACAATGACTGGCTGTGGGGTGGGGATCTGCACAACATCGCCCATTCCGTACGCCATGGCATCCGCAACGAAACCGATGGTGATGCGCGCTGGTCACAGATGCCCGCCTTTGGCGAGATTCTGAGCCCGGAGGAGATCGAAGAGATTGCGGCCTTCCTGCCCAGCCTCGCGCAAGGCGGTGCGCAAGGCCCCGGTGCGAGTTTGTTCGAGGAGAACTGCGCCTCGTGCCATGGCGAGGCTGGACTGGGGGACCGCGAGCAAGGCGCGCCCAACCTGGCTGACGCCATCTGGCTTTATGGGGGGGATCCGGAGAGCCTGATCGAGACGATCACCTATTCGCGCTTTGGCGTCATGCCCGCCTGGGGTCAACGGCTGAGCGAGGCCGATGTGCGCGCCGTGTCGACCTATGTGCACAGCCTGGGCGGCGGCGAATAGCGGCGCCTGCGGCGGGCCTGTTTGATCTGAGTCAAGGTGGGGCCTGCCGACCCTGACTAGGGTGCTGGCAGTCACAGTGAGAGTGGACCATGACCAGCGCCAACGAGAGCCTTTATGCAGCCCGAGAGCCGATCTTTCCCAAGCGCGTCTCGGGCCGCTTTCGCCGCCTCAAATGGATCGTCATGGCAGTCACTCTGGGGATCTATTACCTCACCCCCTGGATCCGTTGGGACCGGGGGCCCAACCTGCCGGATCAGGCGGTTCTGGTCGATCTCGCTGGGCGGCGCTTCTATTTCTTCTGGATAGAGATTTGGCCACATGAATTCTATTTCGTGGCCGGTCTGCTGATCATGGCGGCCTTGGGGCTGTTCCTCTTTACCTCTGCCCTGGGACGGGTGTGGTGCGGGTACACCTGCCCGCAAACGGTCTGGACTGACCTTTTCATTCTGGTGGAGCGGTGGATCGAAGGGGATCGCAACGCGCGCATCCGGCTGCACCGCGCAAGATGGTCCTGGCACAAGGCGCGCCTGCGCGTGACCAAGTGGCTGGTCTGGGCGCTGATCGGCCTGGGCACTGGCGGGGCTTGGGTGTTCTATTTTGCCGATGCGCCCACCCTCGCCCAGCAACTCGTCACCTTCACCGCCCCTGCAATTGCGTGGACCACCATTGCCATCCTGACAGCCACCACCTTTGTCTTTGGCGGTTTTATGAGAGAGCAGGTCTGCATCTACATGTGCCCATGGCCGCGCATCCAGGGGGCCATGATGGACGACGACACCCTGACGGTCACCTACCGCGACCATCGGGGCGAGCCGCGCGGCAAAGCCCATGACCCAAACGCGGGCGACTGCATCGATTGCAATGCCTGCGTCGCGGTCTGCCCCACAGGCGTGGACATCCGCAACGGGCAGCAACTGGGGTGCATCACGTGTGCTTTGTGCATCGATGCCTGCGACGATGTGATGGACAAGCTGGGGCGCGAGCGGGGGCTGATCGACTATCTCGCCCTGTCGGACCTGCCGCGCGAGGCAGCGGGCGAGGCCCCGCGCCCGGTTTGGGCGTCCATCCTGCGGCCCCGCACACTGCTATACTCCGCGCTCTGGGCGTTTATCGGGCTGGGGATGGTTTATGCGCTCTTTATACGTCCGGATCTGGAGGTTGCGGTCTCGCCGGTCAGGAACCCCACCTATGTGACCTTGGCGGATGGCGCAGTGCGCAACACTTACGAGCTGCGCTTGCGCAACAAACACAACGAGGCGCGGACCTTTGGCGTCCATGTCCATGGGGACCTGACCCTTGGTTTGTCGCTCGAAGGCACGCCCTATCACGCAATCGACGTGCCCGCAGACAGCACCACAAAGCTTCGAGTCTATGTGACCGCCCCTGCGGCCAGCGCGCCGGCATCCGAGGATCAAACCCCGATACGCTTTTGGGTCGAAGATCAAGCCAATGGCGAGCGGGCCTACTGGAACACCCATTTCAACGGAACAGGAGCCTCGTAATGAAACCGATCACCGGCACGCATGTGGCGACCCTTTTCGCCCTTGGATTTGGCACGATCATCAGCGTCAACCTCGCGCTTGCCTGGAACGCCGTGCAAACCTTCCCGGGGTTGGAGGTGAAAAACGCCTATGTCGCAAGCCAGGCGTTCGAACGCGACAGGTCCGCCCAAACCGCGCTGGATTGGCAGGTCTCTGCTCGGCTGATCGGCGAGCGCCTGGAACTGCGCTTTGCGCATCAGGGCCGCCCGGTTCAACCCGTGATCGAGCAGGCGATCTTTGGGCGCGCCACTTCGGTCGTTGCCGATCAAACCCCGGATTTTACCTTTGACGGGAGCGCCTTTGTGGCCCCGGTCACGGCCGGGGACGGCAACTGGAACCTGCGGCTGACAGCACGGGCTGCGAACGGCACCCTGTTCCGGCAGCGCCTGGTGGTAGAGGGCGGGACATGACCGTTGCCGTTTGCCCCGCATGCGATATTGCGCCGCTCGCGCTGGAGGTGGCGCGCACGCCCAGTGCCGTGCAGCTTTCGGTGCCCGGCCTGCGCTGTGCGGCCTGCATCGCCACGATCGAGACGCATCTCAACCAGCGCGCGGATGTCACCAGCGCGCGGGTCAACCTGAGCCAAAAGCGCGTGCATATCGAGACCGAGCAAAGTGCGGACCAGATGGCGCAGGTTTTGCGTACCCTAGGGTTCGAGGCTTATCCGCTGGACACAGCGGCATTGGCCGCACAGGTCGATCAAACCGGGCGCGCCCTGATCACGCGCCTGGGCGTGGCAGGGTTTGCCATGATGAATGTGATGCTGTTGTCCGTCGCTGTCTGGTCAGGGGCTGAAGGGGCCACGCGCGATCTCTTTCATCTGATCTCGGCCGCGATTGCGCTGCCGACGGTGCTTTATGCAGCGCAACCTTTCTTTGCCAATGCGTGGCGTGCCCTCAAGGTATGGCGACTGAACATGGACGTGCCCATCTCGCTTGCCATTCTGCTGGCCGGTGCGATGTCGCTTTACGAGGCCCTGCAAGGTGGGGCGCATGCGTATTTCGACGCGGCCCTGTCGCTGACATTCTTTTTGCTGATCGGCCGGTATTTGGAGCATCGGACGCGCAGCGCGGCCCGCTCCGCCGCCAAGGAATTGGCGGCTCTGGAGACCCACCCCGTCCACCGGCGCGCGCAGGCCGGTGGCCACCAGAACCCGGTCGCCAACGCGCAAGGCAAAGATGGGCACGCTCTGGGTCCCTTGATCGGTTTGCCGCTG
>JBCBNR010000352.1:0-3287 GCA_039821665.1 Pseudomonadota bacterium | reverse complement strand
GTATGGCCCTCAACCTGCTTGGTCACATCCAGCAGCATGTCTATCTCTTCGGGTTCTGCGTCGCCGGTGACCAGACGGTCCATCACGCGCATCATCCAGCCTGTCCCCTCCCGGCAGGGCGTGCACTGTCCACAGCTTTCGTGCTTGTAGAATTTCGACAGCCGCCAGATCGCTTTGATAATGTCTGTGGACTGATCCATGACAATCACCGCCGCCGTTCCGAGGCCCGAGCGTTGCTCGCGCAGGTAGTCGAAATCCATGATCGTTTCAGCACAGATCGAGCGCGGCAGGCAGGGCACGGACGACCCGCCCGGGATGACGGCTTTAAGGTTGTCCCACCCACCACGCACACCGCCGCAATGGCGCTCCAACAGTTCGCGCAGCGGGATCGACATCTCTTCCTCGACCACGCACGGGGCGTTCACATGGCCCGAGATGGCAAACACCTTGGTGCCCGCGTTGTTTTCACGCCCAAAGCCCGCAAACCACTCCGGCCCTCGGCGCAGGATGGTCGGCACCACTGCGATGCTTTCCACGTTGTTCACGGTCGTCGGACAGCCATAAAGCCCCGTATTGGCCGGGAACGGCGGCTTGAGGCGGGGCATGCCCTTCTTGCCTTCCAGGCTTTCGATCAGCGCGGTTTCCTCGCCGCAGATATAGGCGCCCGCGCCGTGGTGCAGGATGATCTCGTAATCATAGCCTGACTTGCAGGCGTTTTTGCCGATCAGCCCCGCCTCATAGGCCTCATCAATAGCGGTTTGAAGCGCCTCACGCTCGCGGATGTATTCACCCCGGATATAGATATAGGCCGCCTCTGCCCCCATAGCGACGCCCGCGATCAGGCACCCTTCCAGCAAAGTGTGGGGATCGTGGCGCATAATCTCGCGGTCTTTGCAGGTGCCGGGCTCGCTTTCATCCGCGTTGACCACCAAATACGCCGGGCGACCGTCGCTTTCCTTGGGCATGAACGACCATTTGAGGCCGGTTGGAAACCCTGCCCCGCCGCGCCCGCGCAAACCGCTCGCCTTGACCTTCTCCACCAGCGCGTCACGTCCCAGCTCGATCAACGCCTTCGTGCCGTCCCAGTGCCCACGCGCCTGGGCGCCCTTCAGGCTGCGGTCATGCATCCCATAGAGGTTGGTGAAAATCCGGTCCTGATCGCTCAGCATCTGGGTCTACCTCGTCTCTCGCCCGGTCCGGGCCTAATCCTGCGCGCTGTCGTCCTGACGGGCGCGCCACACGCGAAAAAGCACAAACGCCGACCACGCAAAGGCCGCCATCGCGCAAAGATCCAGAAGAATGGCAAATCGTGGGGCCAGGCCCAATGCGCCGCCCAAAGCAAGCCCGCCGAGCCAACCCAAAGACGCAACCACCATCACAACGCTTGCGATGGCAGCCTGTTTCTGCAAGCCCCGTTCGTTGGGACGCGCCACGATTGTTACCCTCTTCTTGTTGAGATCGGGGCAATCGCCCGCCCCGATCCAGTGTTAGCAGCGCATCCCAGGCCGACCGTCAGTAGACGTCGCCGCCCTCGACACGCTTGGAAAACTCGGTCTCGCCGCCTTTGGCCAAGATGCCCGCCTGCTTGACCCATTCGTCCCGCGAGACGCGGCCCTTGAACCCTTCGAGATTGGCATCCACCCAGGCCACTTCATCCGCCGTCCATGCGGCGATCTGGTCGAAATGGTAAAAGCCCAGTCGATTGCACAGCTTCTCAAGCTTCGGGCCGATCCCTTTGATCTGCTTAAGATCATCGGCTTTGCCGTCCCGGGCAGCTTCGAGCGTGGCAGGCTTGGTGCCTTCATCTGCACCCTCAACAGCACCGTCGCCGTCGTAATCACCTTCGGCCTTGGCAGGCTTGGGCTTCGCGGCAGGAGCCGGTTCGGCCTTTGCCTCGCCCTCGTACTTCCACTCACCTTTGCGCGCGGACAGGTCCTCTTGCCCCGCCAGCGCTTTCGAAGGCTTCACGCCCGCGCCAGTTGCCGCCGGTGCAGCCGACGCTGCGGTTGGTACTGGTTCTGGCGCAGGTTCAGGCGCTGGGGTCGGTTCGGGCGCAGGCGCAGGCTCTGCTGCAGCCGCAGCCGACGCCGCTGCAACGCCTGCTGTTGGCGCGGGCCCAATATTGGCGCGTGCGGTGGCATACGGATCCACCACCCCGTTTTCGTCATAAACCAAAGGGGTCGAGCGCCCAACCGGCACCAAACGCCCACACAAGAACAGCGACAGCAAGAAGCCTGCCACCGCAAGCACGATCAGGCCCACAAAGATGCCCCCGATCACGCCCCAGCCGAGCGCGCTTCCAAACAGAATCGCCATGGCGAGACCGCCCAAAGCTGCAACGCCCCAACAGGCGATGATGCAGAACAGGCTGTCCTCGTATTTTTGGGTTGGTTCAGACATGCACGTCTCCCTCGTCTGTTGGGTCAGTAGACCCCACCTTTATCGACCTTGGCAGAGAATTCAGTCTCGCCACCTTCGGCCAACAATTTTGCTTGTCCTACCCAATTATCACGGGAAACACGTCCCTTGAAGCCTTCTAAATTCTGATCGACCCAGGCAACCTCGTCCGGTGTCCAATTGGCCACTTGGTCGAAATGGTAAAAGCCCAGACTATTGCACAGCTTTTCCAGTTTCGGGCCGATGCCCTTGATCCGTTTCAGATCATCAGCGCCCCCTGCCCTGGGGCCGTCCAAGGCGTCTGGTTTGGTACCAACATGCGCGGCCGGCGTGGCGGGCTTGGTCGCGGCACTGGGGGACGCTTCTTTAGCCTGAGCCTTTTTGTCCACCTTGGGGCGCGCGGGCGCGGGGTCTTTCGCTGTGATCTCTTTGGCCGGGGTCGCATCTTTGGCGCGGCCTTTGGCCTTCACTGGCGCGGGTTTTGCGCGGGGCGCGGGCGCGCCTGTTTCGTCGCCTGTGATGCGTTTGACCGTGTCACCCCAGGCTTGCGCGCGCTCGACCGAGGCGTTGGCGCTGTGCCCGCTCATCTCCGCAAGCGAGGTCAGACCCGACAGCGGCTCGGACGCGAAGCGACCGGTCTGCGGCCCCGGTCTCGGCACCTCACCGCGCCCGAACGCATCAAGGATCTCGCCAAAGCGCTCCGAGGTAAGATCTTCGTAATAGTCTTTGCCGATCTGGGCCATGGGCGCGTTGGCGCAGGCGCCCAAACACTCCACCTCTTCCCAGGAAAACTTCCCGTCGGCGCTGATCTGATGGGGCTCTGGCGCAATCTTGTCCTTGCACACCGCGATCAAATCCTCGGCCCCGCAAATCATGCAGGACGTCGTGCC
>JBCBNR010000351.1:0-3294 GCA_039821665.1 Pseudomonadota bacterium | reverse complement strand
TGTTGGTCTCTTGGAACGATGGCGAGTTAGAAGACGTGTCCGAGCCTGAGACCGTTTCCGTGGTCGTGGGCGCTGGGTCCACCGCGGCCACCTGCACCGGGGGTGCGGGCGAATAGGGGTTGCCGTTCAGCACGACCTGGCTGGAAAAGCGCGGGCGCACGGGGATGCGGTTGCGCCACTCCAACCCGGTGAAGTTCAGCTGGTTGAGCAGTGGGATCGGGATGCTGGAATAGGGCACGAAGTTTTCGACCAGAACCACCGTGTCATTGGCTGACATGGTGGGGATGATCTCGGTCGGGATATCCGCATCCTGCATCTCGTTGGTGTTGCCGTCCTGATCGGCAACCAGCGGCTTTGCCCGGGACCACAGAACCTTGTGATAGGTCGCATCCGGCAGGCCATCGCCATCATTGTCCGGGTCTTCGATGTATTGGATGGACGTCATGCGCAGCCATTTGCCCGGGGGTGTGCGGGGCAAAAGCTTTTCCTGAAGAAGGTGCATCTCGTCGATATAGCTGTTGGGCACCACCGGCTGACGCGAGACCATGTCCGCGATTGTGTAGGCCGCTTTCGCCGCCTGGCTGGTGGTCTTAAACGCATCAAAGAAGATAAAGCTCGCCCCGAGCCACAGCGCCAAGATCGGAAAGATCAGAACAAACTCGACCGTGATCGTGCCACGATCATCCTGCAAAAATCTACGAAACATGCCCTATACCCCCAGAAACCTTGTACTGAGCTGCCACCCATAGACGCCCCATACCTGGACGTGCTGACAGCCACAGGTGAGTATGGCAACAATTTGGGCAAAAATTAAAGCAAAACGGCAGTTTCTTGCTGGAATTTCGCGCCTTTGGGGTCAAGACCTATCCATTAGGTCAGGGAATGGGCCCGTTCGGCGCGGTCCCAAAGGCCGCACCGATCCAGAAATACGGCAAGGGTCACCGGATCGGGGGCAAAATCCACAGGCAAGATGAATGGCGGAGAGACAGGGATTCGAACCCTGGATACGGTCTCCCGTATACACACTTTCCAGGCGTGCGCCTTCGACCACTCGGCCACCTCTCCGTGAGGGGTGTCCTATACAGGGGCCGGGGTGGATTGCAAGGCCTCAGACCGTGTCGAGGTGAACGTTAAAGCGCCGGTTGCTGCGCGACTTCTTTTCGACCTTGCCCAGACGCAGGCGTCCGATCTCTGTCGTGGTCTTCACATGGGTGCCCCCGCAAGGCTGTAGATCGACCGGCGTCTCCCCTGCCCCGATCTGCACCAGGCGCACATGGCCCGCCCCCGTGGGCGGCGCCACGGACATGGTTTTGACCAGCCCTGGATTGGCCGCAAGCTCGGCATCGGTAATCCATCGCTCGCTCACCGGGTGATCACCGGCGACCAGCGCATTGAGCGCATCTTCGATGCTTTGTTTGTCCGAAGGCGGGTCGGCCATATCAAAATCCAGCCGTGCCTTTTCGGGGGTGATTTGACCGCCCGTCACGGGCAGTGGGATAACGACCGAAAGCAGGTGAAGGGCGGTGTGCAGACGCATGGCGGCATAGCGCGCAGGCCAGTCGAGCACCTGGCGTACGCGCGCGCCGACGGGCAGGTCAATCGGTCGACAGGGTTTCAGCACAGGCCCCCCGCCCTCGCCCTTAAGCGTGGTTTCAATGGCGACCTCGCCCCGCTCGGTGTGAAGCGTGCCCACATCGCCCGCCTGACCGCCGCCGGTGGGGTAAAACAAACACGCGTCTAGCAGAATGCCGCCATCCGCAGTCAGCCCCGTGACTGTGGCGGGCGCTTCGCGCAGGTAGGCGTCCTCTCGAAACAGCAGCTTGGTCACGACGCAGGCTCGAACATCTCGGGGATGTCCATGTTGCGGTCCAGGAATTTGGGAACCGGCAGGCCCCGCTCCTCCAGAAAGCTGCGGGTGTAAAGCTTTGCGGAATAGCGCGTGCCATAGTCGCAAAGGATGGTGACAATGGTTTTGCCCGGTCCCAGGTCGCGGGCAAGGCGCACAGCCCCTGCGATGTTGACGCCGGACGAGGCGCCAAGGCACAGCCCCTCCTCCTCCAACAGATCGTAGATAATGGGCAGCGCCTCGCTGTCTGGGATATTATAGGCGTGATCCACCGTTAGCCCGTCTAGATTTGCGGTGATCCGGCCCTGCCCGATCCCTTCGGAGATCGAGGAGCCTTCGGATTTCAGCTCTCCTTGGGTGTAATAGTTGTAAAGCGCCGCGCCATCGGGATCGGCCAGACCAATGGCAACGCCCGGCTTTTCCGCACGCAGCCCTTGGGCAACCCCGGCCAGTGTCCCGCCCGAGCCGACGGCGCAGATGAACCCATCCACCTTACCCTCGGTTTGGGTCAGAATTTCGGGCGCCGTTGTGTCCACATGGGCCTGGCGGTTGGCCACATTGTCAAACTGATTGGCCCAAATCGCGCCACCCGGCAGGGTCTTGTTCAACGCCTCGGCCAGTCGGCCGGAATACCGCACATAATTGTTGGGGTTGCGATACGGGGCCGCCGGCACTTCGACCAATTGCGCCCCGGCCACGCGGATCATGTCTTTCTTTTCCTGACTTTGCGTCTCAGGGATCACAATCACGGTTTTGAACCCCATCGATGCCCCGACCAGCGCCAGACCGATGCCCGTATTGCCCGCTGTTCCCTCGACGATGGTCCCGCCTGGGCGAAGCGAGCCATCGGCAACCGCGTGCTGGATGATCGACAGGGCCGCACGGTCCTTGACCGACTGTCCGGGGTTCATGAACTCGGCCTTTCCCAAGATCTCGCACCCGGTCGCATCGGACAGTTTGCGCAATCTGATCAAGGGGGTGTTGCCGATCGCCTCGGCGAGGGTGGAGCGGATGGTCATGGATGTCCCTTTGTCTGAAGGCGCCGCGTGTCGGGCGTACCCTACAGGGGTTTTTACGGAAGCTGAATCAGGAATTGTGGGGTCGTGACCCCGCGCCCTTGATGGCCAGGCTTTGGCGGTGACGCGTGCGGCGCGAGGGCGACGGCATACGTTGGTGTACCTTTGCACTTGCTTTGCACAATGCGCGCGATAATTTAGCGACCGGAGGCAAAAAAGGTGATCCAAACGCGTGCCCTGCGCGTAACCATCAGCAAAACACAGGCAACCCGAGACTTAATCTATGGCAACCCCGCATCCAAACGATCCGTACCTCATGGCGTATGCCAACGGCACCCTGTCAGACGGGATGAGCCTGTTGGTGGCGGCCCATTTGACCTATTGCGCGGAATGCCGCGCGAAGGTTGAGGGGTATGAGGCCTTGCAAGGCGG
>JBCBNR010000350.1:0-3299 GCA_039821665.1 Pseudomonadota bacterium | reverse complement strand
CTCCACAGGCTTGAGCAGGGCGCGCAAGCCTCGCCGAATTAGGTCTTGGTCATCCACCAGAAGTACTCGCGTTGCCATAGAGATATCGTTGGATTATTTCAGGATGTGATTGGCAGTTTTGCGGTGATGCAACAGCCTTCGTTTGGCAGACTATCTATGGTCAGAGTGCCCCCTAAAGCTTTGACACGCTCTTCGATGCCCCGATTTTTGGCAACAGCCATCAGCCACGCCTCGGGCCGCTCAGGCACACCGTCCCGGGGCCAGGTGCGTAAGGCCGCCACGAACGCCTCGGACAAGGCGTCCTCCGCGGCCATAATGTCGCCCGAGCGGCTGGCAAGCATCGCCACCAATTTGCCATAGGTCGCGCGGGCCACCTCTTCGGCCCGCGCAGCGGCGCGCGCGTCGCTCAATAGTCCCCCATGGCAGAGGCGCGGATCTCCACCTTGCCATGCTTGGCCGCCGGGCATGTCTTGGCCCAGGCAAGGGCTGCGTCCAGGTCCGGCACATCGATGGCGAAAAAGCCGCCCAACGTCTCTTTGGTTTCGGCAAAGGGGCCGTCTTGCACCCGTGTCTCACCGTCTTGGATGCTGACGGTGGTGGCCGTGTCTGCGGGATGCAGCCAATCGGTGTCCACAAAAACGCCCGCCTCTTTCAGCGCGCCAATATAGGCGCCATAAACCTCTTTCTCACGCGCCCAATCCTCGGGCGTCATATGAGCAAAGTCAGCGGGGTTGGAGTAGAGCAAGAATGTGTAACGCATCGGTCTGTTCCTCGTTGGTTTTTGAATGAATTAAGCGGTGGCGCGGCCAAGCTTTTCAAGCCCGATCTCAAAGGATCGCCCGACCATCCGGTCCATGAACAGGCCAAAGACCCGGAAGATCGGGTTGAACCCAAGGTCGCTGTCCATCCGCCAGGTCACTTTGCTGCCCCCCGCCACCGCTTGGGCCGTGATCGACTGGGTGGGCGTGCCCATGGGGCCCAGGTCGATGGCATAAACCACCCGGTCTGTGCCCACATCCGCCACCGTTTGGCGGCCCTGGCCGTCTTTGCCATGGAAGGCAAAGCCCGAGCCCACGCCGCTCTCGGGACCAAACAGGTCAATCTTCAGCTTGGGGTCCATGTCCTTGTAAGGATTGAACCGCTGATACCCCTGGTTCGAGGCGGCAAGCGCCAGGATCTGATCTGGCGACGCGCTGAGTGTGGCCACACGCTCTACGCTGACATGGCGGGGCAGCGCGTAGGTCCCTGCGGTTAAAAGGGCGATGCCACCCAGCGCCAGGCCGAAAATCTGTAGGGATGTCATTGTCTCTGTCTCCTCATGGTTTTTGTGGTGAAGCATTGCGCTTCACCCCCATGACGGACAGTCAGGACCCCAATCGACAGGTCCCCCCAAAAAGTTTCCACGATGACCCATTTTAGGGGCTGGTTTCGTCAGACCCCGGTGTTTTGGCCTGTTCCGATTTGAAAGGAACAATTCAAGGGAGCGTCAAGAAACTATCATCAAGCATCCCTATGCTTTAGGATGGGAGCATTAAGCACACCAAAAGACGTTAGCACGGAGACTTCCTATGACATTGCCAGCCCTCAGCCGCGCGTTGCCCTTGGCCGCGGCTTTGCTCGCCACGACCGCCCTCACAGCCTTTGCAGACGGCCACGCAAGCCTCGTCAAGATCGGTGAGACAACCGCGCTGGTGGCAGAAGCCTCCACCGCCGATGACCCGGCGGAGCTGGAAAGCGGCGCATCCGCCGATACGGATTTCCCGTTTATCTCGACCATGAAGGCGCTGGCGACCGTGGGCGAAGTGGATGCCGAAACCGGCATGGCGCTGACCGGCTGGCCCGATGGGCATGCGGCGTGGTTGACCGACGAGGCAACGCTGCGCATCGCCTACCAGTCTGAATCCTACGCCACCATGTCGACCGAGACCTATGGGTGGGAGATGACATCAGGTGTCAAATTCACCGGATCGCATCTGCACTACATCGATTATGACCGCGCCGCGATGGCTGAGTTCTTGGGCAATGACGACGCGGCGTCCACCATGGTCAAAGGCTCAGGCCATGTGTTCTCGACCATTTACAACGTCTTTGGCGACGAGGTTCTGCCCAAGTCCGAGGGCGGTGTTTGGGGCAACCAATCCTTGCCCACGGGCGAGCTTGTGGACTTTGCGCCGGACCGGATGCTGAGCAATGGCGATTTCTTCTTCCAGTCCTTCTGCGGGTCGTTCTACGAGCAACCCCATAAATGGGGCGCAGGCATCGGGTTCGAAGACCATGTCTACATGATGGCTGAAGAGTGGAAGATCTCCACCATGTTCAACAAGGGTGATCGCGACAACCCCGACATGGTGTGGGAGCCGAACGACGGCATGGGCCTTGCGTCCATCGTTGTCGATATTGCCAACGAGACCGCCTACACCGTGCCGGCATTGGGTCAAACAGGGTATGAAAAAATCATGCCTGTGAACCCCCAGAACAGCGACTACGTCGTGATGGTGATGTCCGGCTATAACCATGATGAAGAGCCTGCGGCGCTCAAGATTTACGTAGGCGTCAAAGGGATGGATGTGGACGGCGCGCCGATCGCGTCTAACGCCAACGCGCGCGATCAGTTCTTGGCCCGCAACGGTCTGCTGTACGGCAAGCTTTATGGCATGGCCGTTGCCAATGACGACTATGCCGCCCTTGGCATCGACACCATCGACACATCTGAAAAGATGCTCGACGCCTATATGACGGATGCGGGCGCTGCTGAAAGCTTCGAGGCCAAGTTCGTGCCCACATCTTACCAGTGGGCCGGGTGGGACACGCCTGTGGCCGTCAAAGACACCGAGATGATGCTTTGGGGGGCAGCGGACGAGCAGCCTGCAGGTCACACCTATTTTGTGGGCGACTCGAAGGTCGAGCATCCCATGGTCGATCCCGATCCCGCGCATACCCGCTGGGTCTATAACTTGACCAATAAGGGTGGGCTTTTGTCGATCACCCTGCCCGATCTCGCGTTCGAGTTGGAGGCCGCGAATGGCGACCTGCCCGCGTTCCTCAGCGCCGACGCGATCCGGTCCGTGGCGGCCATCGATGGCGCGATGACCCTGGACGTGGCCGATAAGGGCGTGAAGCATGGCGGCGAAGGCACCCATGCGACCTGGGAAGATGGGCGCGCACAGATTGTGGCCCCCGATGGTGGCTACTGGGTCAAAGCGTCCAACGCCGATGTGCTGGTGATCGATGAGGACTCCGGCAATGATCTGGGCGAGCGGAAGATGGCCGTGGTCATCGACACCGACACCATGAAGCCG
>JBCBNR010000349.1:0-3302 GCA_039821665.1 Pseudomonadota bacterium | reverse complement strand
ATCAGTTTGCGCGCCGATCTTGCCTATGCTCCGCGTCATCTAACCGGAGGAGACACCCATGCGCGTTTACTATGACCGCGATTGCGACATCAATCTGATCAAAGACAAGAAGGTGGGGATCGTGGGCTATGGCAGCCAAGGCCACGCCCATGCGCTGAACCTGCGCGACAGCGGCGCAAAGCATCTAGCCGTGGGCCTGCGCGACGGCTCGCCCAGCCGCGCCAAGGCAGAAGGCGAAGGCCTTGAGGTCATGGACATTGCAGCACTCGCTGCCTGGGCGGATGTGTTGATGATGACCATGCCTGACGAGCTGCAGGCCGATACCTATAAGCGCTATATCCACAACAATCTGCGCGAGGGGGCGGCGATTGCCTTTGCCCACGGATTGAACGTGCATTTCGGCTTGATCGAGCCAAAGGCAGGCGTCGATGTCATCATGATGGCCCCCAAAGGCCCGGGCCACACGGTGCGCGGCGAGTTCACCAAGGGCGGCGGTGTGCCCTGTCTGGTGGCCGTTGACAACGATGCCTCGGGCAATGCGCTTGAGATCGGCAAAAGCTATTGTGCTGCCATCGGGGGCGGACGCTCGGGCATCATCGAGACCGACTTTAAAGAAGAGTGCGAGACCGATTTGTTCGGCGAGCAGGCCGTGCTGTGCGGGGGTCTGGTGGAGCTGATCCGCATGGGCTTCGAGACCCTGGTCGAGGCGGGCTATGCCCCCGAAATGGCCTATTTCGAGTGTCTGCACGAGGTCAAACTGATCGTGGACCTGATCTACGAGGGTGGGATTGCGAACATGAACTACTCCATCTCCAACACGGCTGAGTATGGCGAATATGTCTCTGGCCCCCGCGTCTTGCCCTATGACGAGACAAAGGCGCGGATGAAAGCGATCCTGAACGACATCCAGACCGGTGCGTTCGTGCGCGACTTCATGACCGAAAATGAGGTTGGTCAGCCCTTCTTCAAAGGCACCCGTCGTCGCAACGACGCCCACCAGATCGAGCAGGTGGGCGAGACCTTGCGCGGTATGATGCCTTGGATCTCCGAAGGCAAGATGGTTGATAAGGCGCGGAACTGACCCCATATCTTGATCAACGGGAGTGCGCCCTGGGATTTCATGGTATCTTTTTTAACCGGTGCCCCCTACTGTGTGTACGACAGTGATTTGAACCAAGATGGAGTGTGTTATGCTTCGTGAAGGTATGGGGAATGGCTAAGGCCATCCCAAGATATGGCAAAAAGGGCGCTGGAAACGGCGCCCTTTTTGATTCACCCGCCCGTCCCTCCCGATCCTGTCATTCCCGGTGTTTTGCCCTGTGGGGCCAGGACATCCCATGCTAGCCCGCGTTCTTCCTGTCTTGGGTTTTCTTGCAGTGCTGATTGCGCTCACAACCTTAGGGCTTTACCAAGTGCGGGCCCTGGGGCCAGACTTGCGCAACTACCTTGCCCTGTCCGCTCTTTTTGTAGGTTTGGTCACATTCCTGCTGAACGCATGGTTTCGCCAACTTCAAGACCGCAAACAGTTCACGTTAAAGATC
Source organism: Pseudomonadota bacterium (assembly GCA_039821665.1). Lineage (GTDB taxonomy): Bacteria > Pseudomonadota > Alphaproteobacteria > Rhodobacterales > Rhodobacteraceae > CANLSM01. The sequence goes on along the minus strand of JBCBNR010000349.1, from coordinate 1,761 downwards.
CTGTTCGATTCGCGGCTTTCTGCGGAGTTTCGCCAGATGCTGGCCCACCGAAAGCTGTTTTTTGACGAAGGGGAGCAGGTCTCGTGGGATGTGTTTCAAAGCTATCTAAAGGCGTCTCGTGACAAAGATTTGTCCGAGGAAGAAGCTTTAAAACGTCGCCAATGTGCAGAGGCCATCCGTTCCTTGCTCAATTATTATGAATTCCTTGCTCTGGGGATAGATCGCGGCGATTTGGACAAAGACCTGCTGTATGGGTCTATCCGAGGGATCTTATGCAATCTGGTGGTCGATATGCGGGACATTATCGAAACCGCGAATGCCAGAAACGACAAGACCTTCGACCGTCTCATCTGGCTGTACAATCAATGGCGCGATCCGGAGCAGCCCAAACTGGGCGGCTAGGGCCGCTCGCGCAACTGTGGGGCGACAGACGCTGAGCCTGGCTTATATCTGCAAGGTAAAAGGAGACACGCCATGACCCTGACCAGACGCCATACCCTTGCGCTCTTGAGTGCCTCCCTGTTTGCTCCCCTGCCGGCTGCGGCTGCTGTGGGCGCTGACATGGTGACACGCACCACACGGTGGCAGCAGATGCTTACCGAACCCCAACATGCCGCGGCCCTGCATGGGTTTTCTGACCGGTTGCGCCTGTCTTGGACCTTTATGCATGGCGCGCGGGTGCCCCCGGGCCTGACCTTGGAGCGGATGAGCGCAGAACAACAGGATGCGGCGCTGGATGTGCTGTCCACGGGGCTCAGCGCGGAGGGGTTGCGCACAGCGCAAAACATCATGCTGCAACAGGATATCTTGCGAGATGAATGGAACAAGGGCAGCGCGGATCGCAATTCACAAAGGTTTGGATTGATGATCTTCGGCACGCCGGGTCAAGGGGCCTGGGGCTGGCGGTTTGAAGGGCACCATCTGTCGATCAGCTACACCCTGGTGGGAGAAGAGGTGATCGCGGTCACACCCTTTTCGTTTTCGTCCGAGCCGAACACCGTCCCGTCGGGCCCGCACAAGGACCTGGTGGTCACGCCCTACGAAGCGCAAGGCCGCGCAGTCTTTGCCGAGTTGGGCGATGCGGGACGCAAAGCCGCCGTGCTGCAAGCGCGCGCACCGGGCAACATCATCGCCAATGCGGGCCGGTTGGAGCGTGTGGGCGCGCCCGCGGGCCTTGCTGTGGGTGATATGCCCCGCGCGCGGGCCGAGCAGGTCGGCGAGATGATCGAGACTGTGGCCCTGGCCCCTCTGCCCCCCGCTTTGGCGGAGGCGCGGCGCCTGCGGCTAAGCCAGTTTGACCCGGCATCGACGCGCTTTGCCTGGGCCGGTGACCCGGCACAGGGGCCTGTCTATTTCCGACTGCATGGACCGCAGATGCTGTTCGAATTCGCAACCCTGCGCAATCAGCCAGAGCACCATCACGCAATCTTGCACGATCCAGACCAAAATTTTGGGGCCCATATACTGAGCTAGCCGTTCGTGTATCGGGCGGGGCTGGCCCCGTCCGACACAATCATCACTGATCGGCTGGCTTAAGGTACATTACATTCCGCATCAGCATCTTTCCGTAGTGCTGGGCGACACGTTTGCCTATGATGCCAATGGCAACTTAACGGTGGGCCTAGGCGGCAAGGTCATGGCCCATGATGGCGAAAACCAGCCTCTTCAGGTGGCCCATGCGGGGGATGAGGAACTTCGGGAACAAAGCCCAATTGACGGATTTGTCGTGGACATACAAGAAAACTCAGATATGAGCTTGCG
>JBCBNR010000348.1:0-3330 GCA_039821665.1 Pseudomonadota bacterium | reverse complement strand
CGCCCGGCCCATGGGGGACGGCGGATCTGGCACGCCCGCAGGGATATCGAGATGCTTTGCGGCCTTTTCGCCCGCGATATCCTGCGCCAGCCTGTCGCCGTGCTGTTCACCTCTGCCGCGCCAAAGCGCCATGGCCTCGTGTTGCGCAGCATCATGGGGCGCATGGATGCCATTATCGCGTCCTCCCGCAGGGCCGCAGGTTTTTTGGACTGGCACAGCACGATCATCCCCCATGGGGTCGATACGGATCACTTTTGCCCCGGAGATCGCCCTCAGCTGCGCCAGGAGGAGGGGTTTGGCAACGCCCACGTCATTGGGGCCTTTGGTCGCCTGCGCCCGTCCAAAGGAACGGATGTGTTGATTGACGCGTTGTGCGCGCTTCTTCCAGACCACCCCAACCATATCGCTGTCCTCACGGGCATCGCCGCCCCGTCGGATCAGGCTTTTTTGCAAGCGCAAACCGTTAAAATCGACCAGGCAGGGCTTGGCGCGCGCATCCTTTTGCTCGGCCAAGTGGATGGCGCTCGGTTGCGACGCCTTTACCAGTGTTGCGATGTGGTGGTGGCCGCATCGCGCCGGGAAGGCTATGGTCTGACCCCCCTCGAAGGGGCCGCCACGGGGGCGGCTGTCGTCACCACCACCGCCGGTGTCTGGCCCGAGATCGTGGACGACACCATTGGTGCCCTGGTCGAGCCCGGCGCGCCAGAGGCCCTGATAGCGGCCCTGCGCCCCCTTATGGCCGACCCAGCCCTTGCCCATCGCAAAGGCAAGGCCGCGCGGGCGCGCATGCTCGGCGCCCATTCCATCGCGCTTGAGGCGGCTGCGATCAACACGCTCTACACCCGGCTGGCCCAGGCAAACCTTCCCAAACACAAGGCCCCCTGACCTTCGCTTTTGCACAAATATCCTGGGGGAGGCGCGGACCGCGCCGGGGGCAAAGCCCCCTGTCCACCCCCCTCGGCCCATGCCTCAGTCGAAAAGTGGGACAACCTCAGCGGCAAAATAGGTCAGGATCCCGTCGCAGCCTGCGCGCTTGAAGGCCAGTAGGCTTTCCAGCATCACCCGCTCGCGATCAATCCAGCCTTGCGCGCCGGCCGCGGCAATCATCGCGTATTCACCGCTGACCTGATAGGCAAAGGTCGGCACACCGAATGTGGTTTTCACATTTGCGCAAACATCCAGATAGGCAAGCCCCGGCTTGACCATGACCATATCCGCGCCCTCGGCCAGATCCGTGGCCACCTCGCGCAGCGCCTCTTGCCCGTTGGCCGCATCCATCTGATAGGTTTTTTTGTCCCCGCGCAGGGCGCCGGACGCCCCTACGGCATCGCGAAATGGCCCGTAGTATGCCGAGGCATACTTCGCCGCATAGCTCATGATCATCACGTCCGAGAAGTCATGAGCCTCCAGCGCTTGGCGCATCACACCGACGCGCCCATCCATCATGTCCGAGGGGCCCAGAATGTCCGCACCTGCCTCCGCCTGGGCCAGGGTCTGCTTTTCCAGCGCCATCAACGTGTCGTCGTTGAGGATCACCCCATCGCGCAAAAACCCGTCATGTCCATCCGCATTGTAAGGATCCAGTGCCACATCCAGCATCACGCCCAGATCGGGCACCGCCGCCTTCAAGGCACGGGTGGCCCGGTTGACCAGGTTATCCGGATTCCAGGCCTCTTCACACTCTTGGGTCTTCAGGCTGTCATCCGTGTACGGAAATAGCGCCACACACGGGATGCCCATCGCCTGGGCCTCGCGCCCGGCTTGCACCACATTGTCGATCGACAAGCGCTCGACACCCGGCATCGACGGGATCGGCTCGCGCAGGCCTTCGCCCTCGCGCACAAACAGCGGCCAGATCAGATCCGCCGGGCTCAGCCGTGTCTCGGCCACCATATCGCGGATCCAGGGGCTGCGGCGCAGGCGCCTGGGTCGCGACAATGGAAACGGGGCTGTGATCGGTGTCATGGGCGGGCCTTGGCTAGCGTTTTGGCGGACTAAACCACTCACAGAGGGCAGTCACAAGAGAACACACCATTGAAATCAATGGCTGATCCCTTAGGGTGCGCGTTTGCAACCCCAGTAAAGTGCGCCCCATGCCTCCGGATTACCTGCTGTATTTGGTCGAGTTCGCCAGTTTTTGGAGCCTGTGGTATTGGGTTCTGGTGGCCGTCAGCTGGTCGATCGCGTCCCATTGGACGCTGGGCGTGCCTTTCGATCTGGTGATCAACGCCGAGCGGCGCGGCGGTGTATGGGCCGAGCATTGCGACACACTGACCCATATCAACGTCTTTCGCCTCACCTCCGTCTTTCGCGAGTTCGGTGTCGCCTTGATGACCCTTGCAGGCTTTGTCCTGGGCGCCATCGCCACCATTGGGTTTCTGGCGGATGTGGAATTTGCCCGCGCGCTGTTTGCATTGATGTTGCCCCATGGCGTCGCGGGTCTGTTCAGCGTGCGCGCCGCCTTTTGGATCGAGCGTCAGGACCTACGCGGCAAACCGCTGCGCCGCGCCATCAAGCGCCAGCGCTTTTGGACGCAATTCGTGGGCTTCTGGGGCATTCTGATCTGTGCTGTCTTTGCGATCTACGAGGCACTGGTCTTTTACGGAGAGGTTTGAGCGACCCGCGCGCTTTTGTCGGTTGAGACCGGGGCGGCGCTGCGCTACCTCGCCGCCCATGACCAAACCCCAATTCGATCCTGGCGTCCTACGCGTTGGCGGCGCGCCCGAGGGCTTTGATGCCAAACTTTTGGCCGATCTTGTGGCCCGGGCCCAGGGCCCCGTGGTCCATGTGGCCCGGGACGACCGCCGGTTGACCGCCATGGCCGCAAGCCTTGCGTTTTACCAGCCCGACCTGCCGGTGCTGCGCTTGCCGGCCTGGGATTGTGTGCCCTATGACCGCATCTCGCCCGCCGCCGAGCTTGCCGCGAACCGCATGGCCTGCCTCGCCACCCTTGCCGATGGCTTTGCGCGGCCTGCGCTTGTTCTGACCACGCTCAACGCGGCCATGCAGCGTGTGCCCGCCCGCGAGATCGTGGCCGAGGCCAGTTTTGTGGCTGATGTGGGCCGCCAGATCGATGTGGAGGCGCTGAAATCATTTTTGGCGCGCATGGGCTATGCGCCCGCGCCCACGGTTCTGGAACCTGGGGATTTCGCCGTGCGCGGCGGGTTGATCGACATCTATCCGCCAGGCGCCGAGCATCCTGTGCGTCTCGATCTCTTTGGCGATGTGTTGGACGGCGCGCGCCTTTTTGAGGCCGCGACCCAACGCACAGTGGAAAAAATCGCAAGGGTCGAACTTGCGCCTGCCTCCGAGGTTATCCTGGACGACGCA
>JBCBNR010000347.1:0-3336 GCA_039821665.1 Pseudomonadota bacterium | reverse complement strand
CGGTATAGACCGGTTGGGCCACGTTCAACGCATAGACCAACGCCAAAAGGGTTGGTGCCAGGACAAGGGCAGCAAAGCGCAGGCCCAGCTGCGCATTGGCCGCCCTGCGCGCGCGGCGCAGGCGGGTGCGCGCTGTGTCCAGATCCTCTAGCGTCGAAAGCCGTGAACGGGCCGCCTCGCGCCGGGTCGCCTCGGCAGCCTCCAGGTCTTGCGCGCGTTTGCGCGCGGCCTCTTCGATACGCTGCTGCTTGTCCTCTTCGAATTGTTTGAGGCGTCTTTGGCGGTCCAGTTCTGCCTGAGTCAGCCGGGCCTTGCGGTCGGCCTCGGCCTGTTTGAGGGACGCCTCGCGGGTCTGTGCCAGACGTTCCAACCGCTCCGCCGCGCTGAGCTTTGGGTCGCTCAAGACCGCTGTTTGCGCGGTCGGGGCCAGGGCAGGAGGGGCCGAGGCAGGAGGGGCCGGTTCTGCCGCGACAGGTGTCGAAGGTTCGGTCCCTGCAGGTTGCGCGCGGCCCAACCCTCGCTCTGCCCGCCATTTCTGCAGCCGGTCATCGGGCCCAAAGGTCAGCACCGACGGCCCGTCGATTTGGGTGTTTTTGTCCAGGCGCAATGGATCGTCGGTCATCCCAGCCTCCTCATGCCAAGCCGCCCGATTGGTCGAGCGAGATCAGATCCGCCGCTTCGCCCGCCGTTTCGCATTCCAACAGCGCTCCGCGCACCAATGCGAAAAAGCGCGAACAGAACCGCTCCAGGCTGCGGGTGTGCTTGGTCACCAAAAACAAACCTGCGCCGTCGAGGCGCAGGTCGAGCAGCGCCTCGCATTTCACCCGGAAATGGGCGTCCCCGGCCGAGATGATCTCGTCGGCCAGGTAAATGTCCGGGCGGCCCACCAGGGAAAAGGCAAAGGCCAGTTGCGCGCGCATGCCAGGTGAGTAGCGCACACAGGTGCGGTGGTAGTAGGGGCCAAGCTCGGCAAAGTCGCCCACGAAGGCCACCGCATGATCCGCGTCGAGCCCCGCTATGGCCGCCAGCAAGCGCACATTCTCGGCCCCCGTCAGATCCGGGTGGATGCCAAAGGACGTGCCCAAGGGCCAGCCGATGGCGCCTGTCCGCTCGATCTGGCCCTCGTCAGGGTATTCGGCCCCGGCGATCAAGCGGATCAGGGTGGATTTGCCCGAATTGCCCGCGCCGATCACCCCCACCCGGTCGCGCGCGCCGATGTTCAGGCACACCCGATTGAGGATCGGCTGAGGCCCGCCTGCGCTGGCATGCACCCGGGTGACATCGGTCAGCGTGATCATGCGAGCGCCTGTCCGCGGATGTTGTATCCCGCCGCTCGCTGCACCCCGACCGAGGTTGCAAGCGCGCCGAGGCTTGCGATCAACGGCACGCGCAGATCGAAAAACCGACTGTCATAGCTGTCATACAGCCCGGTGCGCAGCAACTCGCTGGCATGCAGGATCGGGTTCCACCACAGCCAGCCGGCCATGGGCTGGGCCAACTCAGCGGCCACAAAGAACACGCCCGAGACCCAAAAGAGCGGCCGCAGCGCCAGGGGGATTGCCCGGTTGGCCGCATCCGAGACCTGGCCCAGCACCGCCGCCAAGCGGCCAAAGCTGAAGCCCAGCAACGCCACAAGCCCCACCGCGCCGATGGCGGTCAGGGGCGCGTCCACCGGCGTTGGGCCCCAGATCAGGGCGATGCTTGAGAAGATCAGTGCAAATAGGACGCAGGCATTCAGCAGTTCCAAAACGCCCGCGGCCAGCAGCGTGTCGTCAAAGCGCGCACCCAGGTGGCGCAGGTTGCGCGCCGCTGACATCGCCCGGCCCATCGCTGTGACGGTTTGGCGAAAGATCACGTAAGGCAACATGCCAGAGGCCACGAAGCTGGGCACATCGACCAGGATCGCAGGGGTGCGCCCCAACCATTCGAAGGATACCACCAAAAGGGCGATCCACAAGACGGGTGAGGCGAAGGTCCAGACATAGGATCCAGCCCCCCCCGCAAAGCGTACATGCACCTCGCGGATCATCAGGGCTTCGAGCTTGGGCCAAAGCCACAGCGGCGGTGATCCGTTGGGGGTGTGGGGGCGCATCTGCTGACCTCAGACCCGGTAATAGTCGCGGTACCAGGACACGAAGGCGCCCACCCCCTCGCGCACGCAAGTGCGAGGGACAAAGCCTGTGAGGTCCTGCAACAGGTGATTGTCCGCCCAGGTCGCGGGCACATCGCCCTTTTGCATCTCCATCATGTTGCGCGTGGTCGGGCGGCCCAAGGCGGCCTCGATCTCCTCGACAAAGGCCAAGAGGGGGACCTTCTGACCATTGCCGATATTGACCACCCGAAACGGGGCGGCGGGCGACAGCGTGTCGGCCTCAGACACCCGGGTGCCACCGGGCACCACATCGATCAGCCGCGCGATCCCCTCCACCAGGTCGGAGACATAGGTAAAGTCCCGTTCCATCCGTCCGTGGTTGTAAAGATCAATGGGCGCGCCCTCTAAGGTCGCGCGCACAAATTTGAACAGCGCCATATCCGGCCGCCCCCAAGGTCCGTAGACCGTGAAAAACCGAAACATCGTGACCGGCAGGTGCCACAGATGGGCATAGGAATGGGCCATCGCCTCGGTGGCCTTTTTGGTGGCCGCATAAAAGGTCAGGGGGGTGTCGGTGCGATCCTGCTCGCGAAACGGCATCTGTGTGTTGGCCCCATAGACCGAGGAGGTGGAGGCCATCAGCAGATGGCCCACGCCATGGGCGCGCGCGGCCTCTAACACGTTGAAGGTGCCGATAAGGTTGCTGTCCACATAGGCGCGGGGGTTTTCTAGGCTGTAACGCACGCCAGCCTGTGCTGCGAGATGGATGATCGCATCGGGCTTGACCCGCTCGACCAGCGACATCACCCCGTCCGCATCCTCCAACATCCCTTCGGTGGCAGCGAAAGTTTCGGATTGATACAGCATCGCGTGGCGCCGTTGTTTCAGCGACACGTCGTAGTAATCGGTCATGCCATCTATGCCGTAGACCTCGACCTCTTTGCACAGCAGGTTCTGGGCCAAATGAAACCCGACAAACCCGGCGCTACCAGTGATCAGAACCCGTTTGGTGCCGGTTCGGGCCATATCGAAACTCATCGCAAAGCACTCCTTTGGGGGTTGGCGGATGGCGCGAGATCTGGGTGGGCCTCGCCAGTTGCGGGGTTTTTTGCGCCTTTGAGCAGCCGCACCGTGCCGTCCAAGATCTGCGCACGGGCAAAGCGGGGCTTTGTGTCTTGGGCCGCAAAGCGCCCCATCTGGCAGCGCAAGCTGGGCCGCTCTGCCATAAAGCGCAGATGCGACAG
>JBCBNR010000346.1:0-3358 GCA_039821665.1 Pseudomonadota bacterium | reverse complement strand
CCAAAACCCGGTCGGCCTGGCTGCGACTTTGGCGAAACGCGAGGATCTGGGGCAGGTTCGCATTGAGCGCATGGATGAAACGGTTCTCGAAAATCGTCTCCTCCAACACGCTGACGCCGTCGGCAAGGGTCAAATGCGCCATCATTTGCGCCTGCAAATCGGTGGGAAAACCCGGATGAGGCTCCGTTTTCACGTCGACCGCACCCACATGGCCATTCGGTCGGGTCACCTTCAGGCCGCGATTGGTGGCCTCAACGGTGATGCCCGTGGCCTCCAGCTTGGTGCAAAACGCCTCCACCAGGTCGCGCCGACCGCCCAACACCTCTACCGAGCCGCCGGCGATGGCGGGGGCCAGCATGTAGGTGCCAAGCTCGATGCGATCGATCACCACAGGATGGGTGGCACCGTTCAGACGATCCACACCCTGGATTTTGATGGTGGACGTCCCAGCCCCTTCGATGCGCGCGCCCATGGCACAAAGGCATTTGGCGAGATCGACAATCTCAGGCTCGCGGGCGGCGTTTTCGATCACCGTCTCGCCCTTGGCCAGGGTGGCCGCCATCAGCGCGTTTTCGGTCGCACCGACGGACACCACCGGGAACGTGATCCGCCCGCCTTTCAACCCGCCCTTTGCGTCGGCGTGGACGTATCCGTCGCGCAAATCCATGTGCGCGCCAAGCGCTTCGAGCGCTTTGAGATGCAGATCCACAGGCCGCGCGCCGATGGCGCACCCGCCGGGCAGAGAAACCACAGCCTGACCCAACCGGGCGAGCATAGGACCCAGCACCAGGATCGAGGCGCGCATTTTGCGCACGATGTCGTAATGCGCAAGGTGGTTGGAGATCTGCTCGGCCCCGATGGCCAGCACACGGCCGCCCTGCAAGCTGGCCACCTCACAGCCCAAACTTTCGAGCAGTTCGGTCATGGTGCGAATGTCGCTCAGGCGCGGCGCGTTGGTCAGCGTCAGCGGCTCATCCGACAGCAAGGCCGCGGGCATCAGCGTCAGGCAGGCGTTTTTGGCGCCGGAAATGGGGATCTCGCCATGTAGGGGCGTGCCCCCGATCACTTTAATGCTGTCCATCTTTCTCGCTCGCCTTGCCTGTTTTGCGCGCCTTCGACTGGGACTTGCGCCGCCGCAAATTGGCACGCAACGCCTCCTTGAGCCGCGCCTCTCGCGCGGCTGCACTGTCCGTTTTGTCGGTCGATCCCGGCCGCTTATCGTTCATGACCTTGTGCTTATGACAGCGGCGCGCCGAGGTCCAGCGACCCCCGCCTTAGAGCGGCCAGAAACCCCTTGCACTTTGGCCATGATCCCGTATTACCCCCGCCACGGGCCGCTGTAGCTCAGTGGTAGAGCGCACCCTGGGTAAGGGTGAGGCCGAGAGTTCAATTCTCTCCAGCGGCACCATGATTTTCCAATTTCTCAGGTTAGGGCAGATGGTTGGGCAGGCCGAAGGCTGACGTCATTGTCCATGTGTCCACCATTCAGCGCTTTGAGGGGGGATGAAACGAGGTGGATCGGGGTGTAGCGCCTTTGCACCTAACTGGGTCGGGTGGTGCAAGGCGGTTCTGTCTTTTTTTGCAAACCTCCCCTGTTTTCTTCGCTGAGGTTTGCAGGCCGAACTGAAGACTCAGCGCATCGCGTCAACTGCCTCCCGGCACAGTCCTGGCCCATCCTCCACAAACGCTTGGGAGCGGCGAAACTCGTCGGGTGTCAGGCTGGTTTGCACCACGCCCACAAGATCGCCCCAAGCCCGGGCTGCGACTGCTTCGATCTGGGGCAACGGTCCGCCTAATGATGCGCGCACCTCTTGCGCGCGCGTCCGACAGGCCCGTTTGATCCTGCGCACCGTCCCACGGGAGGCGCCAGACAGCCGCAATTCTGCGTCCAGTGTGCGCGAGCAGCCTTGCTCTTGCGCAAGGGCAAGGCCACGGGCTGTGGCCATGTCCCCTGCCCGCCCCTCGGGCAGCCCCAAATCAAGATAGGCAAGCGATGGATTGTGGGACGCAAATGCGCCCTTGGGATTGGGGATCAACCACAGATGCACCATGGCCAGTTGCATACGACCATCTTGCTGGGTCACCGTGTTGTGAAACCACCGCCCCGCGAACCGGCCGACAAGCGGGCGTGTCTCGCTTAAGGCAGCGAGGAACGTCTCGCCATCATGGATGTGCCAGATGTCCCGGGACCCCTCGAACCCCTCGGGTAAAGGGTCCTGTGCGCTTTTTCGCACTATATACGCCAAAGCGACCAAGGTTTTTCGCCCCGCAATCTCCGCATAGATCAGGTTGGACGGACGTGTCGGGTCAAACCGGTCCCCTGTTACAAAATCAGGGCCGTCTGGGTGGCGAAAATGCTGACCCATCAGGGGGACATCCACGCCAAAGGAACGCCAACCGTCCCGCTTGGCGGCATCAAATGAAGCGTATCGCGCGGCCCACCCGACCGCTGCTGCCAGTTGCTGGTCCAAAGACGACGCGGCAAGCGGGCTTGCGCACATCGCAGTGCACAGACCCAAAACCATTTCTTTGAACATATCAAACCTCCCAAAGCACCAGGCTGCGCCATCCCCATCCGGCGCAGCCTTGGCCTCGCGCCCCCTAGCGCACGCGCCGCCACTCGCGTGCGCGTGTCCCACGCTTGGTGTCGTGGGTGATCGTCCCCTCGCCCCGGCTTCGGGTGGCGCTGCGCGTGCTTGTCCTGCCATCCGCGCCAACCACGGTGCTGGAGGAGGCACATTCCCCACCCACACAATTGCCAGAGCCGGTGTTTGTCCAGGTCTTGCCCCGCGCCGTCTCGCCGGTCACTGATTTTGTCCAGCTTTGGGTATCCCGGTCCCAGGTCCAGACGGCGGTGCGGTCATAGCCTGCACCTGCGCTTCCCGATCCGGTGGAGGTGACGGTTCTGCTTTGATCACCCCGCTCGGCCTCGACATTGGTTGTGAAGGTCTCGCCATTGCTTAGGGTCCTTACCCGCTCGCCCGTTGCTTGCGCGGTTGCGTGGGTGGCACAGAAGGCCAACGCCGCTGTCATCATTAGGCATCTCATGGGTCCATCCTTATGGTCGGTTTTGGTGAACCCGGTCTGCCACGGGCGCATTGCACGGGATTTACAGCGCCGTTGCAAATTATTGCGTTTTGTAAACGGCCCCAAAAACACCTGGCTTCGGGCAAGACCGCCCAGGTAACATGTGCCTATGACTGCGACCACGACCCTTGCCCTGGTGGAAGATGACCCGGAAATTGGGCCGCTCACCCGTAATAAGCTGACCGCTGAGGGGTTCGAGACGCATCTTGTCACCACCGGTGCTGCGCTCGACGCTTTGTTGGCGCGCCAAACGGTTGATCTAATCATCCTC
>JBCBNR010000345.1:0-3358 GCA_039821665.1 Pseudomonadota bacterium | reverse complement strand
GCTCGGGCATTGCTCGGGACATGTATACCTCGCTGTCCATGTGGCTGAACCGAACCCGCGGCGGCATTGCGATCGTCACCTCGCTGATGGCGGTGGTTATGGCGGCGATGTCGGGCATTATCGGCGGTGAGGTGGTGCTCTTGGGCCTGATCGCGCTGCCACAGATGTTGCGCCTGGGTTATGATCAGAACTTGGCCATCGGCACAATCTGCGCCAGCGGCTCGCTAGGTACCATGATCCCGCCCTCGATCGTTTTGATCATGTACGGGTTGATCACCGAGACGTCGATCCACGCGCTGTTCAAAGGCGCGTTTGTGCCGGGGTTCATCCTGGCCACGTTCTATATCATCTACATCATCATCCGGACCAACCTGAACCCCAGCCTCGCACCCCTGCCGGAACCCGCGCCCGGTGACATGACGGGTCGGCAAAAGCAGCTTTTTGGCGGTGCGCTGATTGGCATGATCTTCTCGGCCTTTTTGGTGATCACCATGGTGCGCACCGGCGTCATCTCGGCCATGGGCACGGGCGGTGAAGAATGGGTCGATCCGGGCATGGGATACTATGTCCTGCGTGGTGCGGTATTGATCGCGGTGGTATCTTTTCTCTTTATCGTCTTGGGGCCAAAGACCCTGTCGAAGGCCTGGGATGCGGGCAAGGGCCTGGTGGCCCCGCTGTTGGTGGTTTTCGTGGTGCTCGGCTCGATCTATGGCGGTGTGACCGGCATCACCGAGGCGGCGGGCATGGGCACCGTTGCGGTGCTGCTGCTGATCGTGATGCGGGGCGAGTTTTCGTTCACCCTGGTGCGCGAGGCGTTGATGCGCACCTTCAAATCCACCGGCACGATTATCTGGGTGACCTTCGGCGCCACAGCACTGGCCGGTGCCTACACCATCGCGGGCGGGCCAACCTATGTGGCAAACCTGATCGTGGGGTACGAGCTGCCCACCATCGGCGTTCTGCTGGTGATGATGCTGATCTTCCTCTTTCTGGGCGCGTTCATGGATTGGGTGGGGATCGTGCTTTTGGTGATGCCCGTCTTCCTGCCCATTGTGGTCAAGATGCCCATCGACGAGATCGGGGTCTTTGCACCACTGGTGGAGGATCCAAGGTTCCTGCCCGTGTGGTTCGGGATCTTGTTCTGTGTGAATATGCAGGTCAGTTTCCTGTCGCCACCCTTTGGACCGGCGGCGTTCTACCTTAAGTCTGTGGCCCCGCCGCACATCACCTTGCCGGACATTTTCCGGGGCTTTCTACCGTTCATCTGCATCCAGCTTGTGGTGCTGATGCTGATCCTGTTCTTCCCTGAACTGACCATGTTCTTCAGGGACTGATCCCGGCCGACAAACAGGGGGAGGCGGGCGCATGCTGACGGATGATCAAATCACCCGCTTTCGCACAGACGGCTATGTGGTGGTGGAGGATGTGCTGAGCGCGGATCTTCTGGGCCGCATCCGGGCGGAGTACGCCTGCCTGCTCGATGGGCTTTACGGGGAATGGCAGGCGCAGGGACGTGTGCCCGACGCGGCGGGCCTGGATTTCGAAGGCAAGCTCTCGGCGGCCTATGGCGCGGGGTGCGATTGGTTTCAGCCCATGGATATCTCGCTGCCCAACACGCCCATTCAGCCCGACACACCGATGCATTTCGGCCCAGCGGTGTTTGATATGGTGACCGATCTGGGCGTGCTGGACCGGGTGGAGGCGCTGATCGGGCCCGAGATCACATCCTGCCCGATCCAACATGTGCGCCTCAAACCTCCCGCACGGGAACTATATTCGGACGAGGTGCGCGCCCATGTGGGCCAGACCGACTGGCACCAGGATCGCGCAGTGGCCCTGGAAGAGGCGGATCAAACGGACATGGTCACCGTTTGGCTGGCGATCACGGATGCCACGCAGCAAAATGGCTGCCTGCAAGTCCTCCCCGGTGTGGCGAATGGGATGCTGCCCCATTGCCCCAAGCGTCAAACAGCGATTGCGGACGGGTTCGTGGATGAGGCCAAAGCCGTGCCTTTGCCGGTCCGGGCAGGCGGGGCCGTTCTGCTGCATCCTTTGGTGCCCCATGCCTCGCGCCCCAACCTGTCGTCGGAGTTTCGGTGGTCCTTTGACCTGCGCTACTCGCGCACGGGCCAACCTACGGGCCGCGCGCATTTTCCCAGTTTTGTTGCACGATCCCGGGCGCACCCGGAGGCCGCACTGACGGACTGGCGCATCTGGCGCGGGTTGTGGGAGGACACGCGCCTGCGCCTTGCCGCTGCCCCCCATATCGAGCAGCATCGCTGGCAAAGCGACGCGCCCTTTTGCGCCTAAGGAGATGTGATGGACACCATCCGCCTGGACCCGACGGACACCGTCATCATCGCGGCCCGCACGCTGCAGGCCGGTGTGTCGGTTGAAGGTGTCACCACCACGGGCTTGATCCCCATGGGTCACAAGATCGCCAGCCAACGCATCCCCAAGGGCGCAGAGATCCGGAAATATGCGCAATTCATCGGGCTGGCCAGCCAGGACATAGCCCCGGGCGAGCATGTGCACACCCACAACGTCGCCTATCGCGGAACGGAAACGGAGTATGAATTCGGCACTGATCTGCGCCCGGTGGCGCCTGCCTCTGGTGATACGTTTATGGGGTTTGAGCGTGCGGATGGTCAGGTGGGCACCCGCAATCACATTGCCATTGTCACTTCGGTCAATTGCTCGGCCACGGCGGCGCGGATGATTGCGGCGGCCTTCACGCCGGACGTGCTGGCCGACTATCCAAATGTCGATGGCGTGACCGCCTTTGTGCATGGCACGGGGTGTGGCATGGCCGACAGCGGTGATGGGTTCGAAGCGTTGCAACGGGTGATGTGGGGCTATGCCAAGCACCCCAACCACGCGGGCGTGCTAATGGTGGGCCTGGGCTGCGAGATGAACCAGATCGACTGGCTGCTCGACGCCTATGGCCTGACGCCCGGGCCTTTATTTCAGACCATGAACATCCAGTCGGTGGCCGGTTTGCGCCGCACGGTGGAGGCGGGGATCGAGAAGGTGCGCGCCATGCTGCCGCTTGCCAACCAAGCGCGCCGCACCCCGTGTCCTGCAAGTGCGCTGAAGGTGGCGCTGCAGTGTGGCGGCTCGGACGCTTGGTCTGGTGTCACCGCCAACCCGGCTTTGGGCTATGCCTGCGATCTGTTGGTGGCCCAGGGCGGGACCGGCGTGCTGGCCGAGACGCCCGAGATTTATGGCGCCGAGCATCTGCTTACCCGCCGCGCTGCCAGCGCGGATGTAGGTGCGCGCCTGATTGGGCTGATCGAGTGGTGGAAGGATTACACCGAGCGCAACCGCGGCTCGATGGACAACAACCCCTCGCCCGGGA
>JBCBNR010000344.1:0-3365 GCA_039821665.1 Pseudomonadota bacterium | reverse complement strand
CGGGCACAAGCGGCCCGCCATATGCTGCTACCAGCTTGGCCGCGATGGTCGATTTGCCCGAGCTTTCGGGGCCAATCAAGGTAAGGCGTTTGGCATGGGCCGCTTTGGCGGCGGGGCTGAGCAAGGACCAATGGCCCACCAGATCCGCGCGGATCGCGTCGCCGTCGGCGGGCATGGCCAACTGCTCTGGGTCAAGGATGGTGTAGGCCACGCCCAAAGCCTCAGCGCTGGTTTTGAGCGCCGGGTCCGACCCGAACAGGCGTGTGGTCCCGGGCAGATGTGTGCGCAGATGCGCGCTCAGCGCGGCAGCGGTGTCTGGTCCCAACCGCGCGATCTGCGGTGCGCGGGACAGGGTGGCCCCGGGCAGGGTCTGTGCAAGCACGGGCAGCGCATCAGGGCTGCCCTCGCCCAACACCAAGACATGCACCTCGCCCAGGGTGCGGGCTGTGGCAAGCAAGGTCTCATGGCCCCGGTGAAGGGGCGAAAACCGGCCCGGTACAACGATCATGGGATCAGCCCAGCATCCGGCCCGCAACCGCATCGAGCTTGGCCATCAGCGCAGGATCGCGCGCCTCGGGTGCGGTGATCAGCGCAAATTCGAGCGCTCGGTCGCAGCCATGGGGGCACGCTTCGCGCACACCGCCCAGACGCTTTGGCAAACCTGCCACCAGCGCACGCGCCTTATCCGCGTTGCCGGTAAGGGTTGCGATGATGGAAGAGACATCCACCTCGCCATGGTCCGGGTGCCAACTGTCATAGTCGGTGACCATGGCAACGGAGGCATAGCAAAGCTCTGCCTCGCGGGCGAGCTTGGCCTCGGGCATATTGGTCATGCCGATCACATCGCAGCCCCAAACCTCTCGGTACATCTTGCTTTCGGCAAGCGAGCTGAACTGCGGGCCTTCCATCGCCAAATACGTCCCGCCCTCGTGCACCGTAACGCCTGCCGCGCGCGCCGCATCCGCGCAGGCCGCGCCCAAGCGCGGGCAGGTTGGATGGGCGACGGAGACATGGGCCACGCAGCCCGCGCCGAAGAAGCTTTTCTCGCGCGCGAACGTGCGGTCGATGAACTGGTCTACGATGACAAAATCACCTGGTGCCATCTTCTCGCGGAACGAGCCACAGGCCGAGACAGAGATGAGATCCGTGACACCTGCACGCTTTAGCACGTCAATATTGGCGCGATAATTGATCGAACTGGGGGAATGCACATGCCCCCGCCCGTGGCGCGGCAGAAACACCATCTTGGTGCCCCCCAGCGTGCCTGTGAGAACCTGATCGGACGCAGCCCCCCAGGGGCTGTCGATGCTGATCCAATCCGCCCCATCCAATCCGTCGATCTGATACACGCCAGATCCACCGATCACTCCGATAACTGTGTCCATGATTTGCCTCTTGCCGCACGTGTCCAAACACTAGCGGCAAGACTATACCGAGGCCAGAGATGTTGGTATCAGAGCGCCCCATCGCACTGTGCTGCATACCAATCGCGCAACCATTTGATTTCGGTGTTATAGGCACGCACTTCTTCGGCGGCAGCCCAGGCGACATCGACTTGCGTGCGAAACGCATAGCTCAACTTATCGGTGCTTGTTGTTGACCCCTTACCGCGCGCCAAGTCTGCGTAATGGTCCCTATGCACCTTGTTTTGGGCTTGGCAGGCCGCGACATGCACGTTTTCGTGGCGCCTGCTCATTTGCTCGAACAGGCTGGGATAGCATTGCTTGTCGCTGTCTTGGTAGCCGACAGCGCATGTCTTTACATCCGTCCAAGCAACGGCATACCGGCTTCCTTGTTCCATGGCTTTGAGTTTAGACTGGTCGACATCCGGCCGAAGGTGCCCGGTCTTTGGGTCGATCACTGCATCAAGCTCGGCTTCAGCTTTTTTCAAAGCCTCCTCGTAAGCTGCGTTGACCTGCTTTGGGTCCGTGATGCCCTTTTCAAACACGTCTGTTTCCATGTACGCGTCCAGGATTCTGCTCATGACCGCTGTCTGCCAGCGTTTGGGAAAGCGTGCTTTTGGATCGGAATTAAAGCGCGGATCCTGGTACAAATCCCGAATGCTTTCAGCATCCCGGATCCAGCTTTGTAGCTCCTGTTTGAAACCGGGGCAGCTGCACACGGCCTTGGTGAGTGTGGCATCATCCGGCTCGGTCGCGTCAGTGGAGACGTAGCTCATGTAAAACGGGGAATTGGCCGTCAAGGTATAGGACCAAAGGCCCTGAAAATTCCTCTGGTCCACAAACTGGCCCTCGATCGTGCTGGCCCTGTGGTTTGGGTCCTGATTGAAGAAGGTGTCGGGGCCCGTTTTGGTGAAAACAACCGGAGAAGTCGGAACACCCGGGCGCGAGAACACAACAACGGTGCCACAGGCCTCCACATCCAGGCGGCCTTGAAACGCCTGTGCGGCACCGCCGGCACCTGCAATCGTGCTGGCCTGTCCAGTTCCGGCCACCCAATTTCCAGGAACCGGCAATTCGGGCCGGCATTCGTTTTGCGCCTGCGCGCTTGCCGCCAGTGCCACCAGCGCGACAGAGCCAACATAGAAGGAAAGAAAGGAACGCCGCATATGCCATCCTCCGTGCGTTGCGCCAAGCTGGGTGTGATCAAATCAGCACAAGCCTGCGCCAGTCTAGCCCTTTGGGTCGCAATTCACGGTGCTACACATTTGAGTGACCCCCCCTTTGGCCGTGGCCTAGTCGGGGTAGGGTACAGCGTCACAGGAAAGGTTGATCCCATGTTTCGATGTCTTGCGTTGGTCGCTGCCCTCATGTCTGCCCCCGCCTGGGCGCAAGAGCGGGATTTTAGCCTGCTCTACCGTGCGCTTTTGATCGGCACGGCCGAGGAGCGGGGCGAGGCGGTGTCGTTTTTCCGCGACCGGGGCAAGCTGGACATCATGCCCTCGCTTGTCCAGATCATCCGCATCGGCGGCGCGCATCGTGAGGTCACAGCACTCGCGTCCGAGCTCGCAGGCGAGCCTATCGGCGATTGGCGCGATGCCATGCTGTGGCAAGAGGCGAACCCCCAGATCACCCCCCATCCCAGTTTTTACGATCTCAAGTTGCGTTATTGGGCCTCGATCGATCGCGAGTTCCTGACGTTCTTTGACATCCCCGTTCAGCCCGACGCCATGCGCATCCGATTTGAAGAGATCGCCTGGGGCGGGGTGGTGGTCGATGGCATCCCCTCTTTGGACAACCCAACGCTGTTGGACGCAGCCCAAGCTGAGTATTTATTGAAAGACGATTTGGTCTTTGGGGTGGAAATCAATGGCGATGCACGCGCCTATCCCCTGCGGATCATGGGCTGGCATGAGATGTTCAACGAGGAGATCGGCGGGGTGCCGGTGGCGCTGGCCTATTGCA
>JBCBNR010000343.1:0-3369 GCA_039821665.1 Pseudomonadota bacterium | reverse complement strand
GGTCGGGGGCGGCTGTGCACCACCGTTGCGGCACAGCCCAGGCCCTGTCACAGTTGGGTCAAGCGGTGGGCATTGGAAAGGGAGGTCACGGATGCTGCGACGGATCATCAGCCTTGTTACCCATGGACTGGCCTTGGCGGTGGGCTTTGGGCTTGGCGTCTACCTTTTGCCCATCCTCACAGCGCCCCCCGCCCCCGATGCCGCGATGCTGGAGGAACGAGCCAAGGATGCACTGTTCACAGGCACCCTGACGCGGGAGCTTGCCGGCAGCGATTTCCTGCATTGGGGCGAGGGCACGCTAAGCGTCACCCAAACCCAGATTGTGCATGAGGGCGCCCTGTCGCCGGGTCCGGATTATCGCCTGTACCTGGTGCCCGAGTTTGTGGAGGACGAGGTAGGATTCGAGGCGCTGAAGGACCGCGCCGTGCAAGTGGGGGACATCAAGACCTTTTCAGGCTTTGTTGTGGATCTGCCTGAAGGCGTGGACGTAACCGCCTACACCACCGCCCTGGTGTGGTGCGAAGCGTTCTCGGAATTCATCACAGCTGCGAAATACAGATGAGCGGGGCTGCTCAGGTTGTACTGTCAGCGTGCCACCGGCTGGTGGCCGATGGGCTGATCCAAGGCACCTCTGGCAATGTCAGCCAAAGGGAGGGGGATGGTTTTGTGATCACACCCTCGGGTGTGCCGTATGATGTGATCACACCCCAATCCATGGTGCATGTAGGCCTTGATGGGGTGCCACAGGGCGGAAAGCCGTCCTCGGAATGGCGGATGCACAGGGACATCTATGCCGCCCGGGCGGAGGCAGGAGCGGTCGTTCACACCCATTCCCCCTATGCCACCGCCCTGTCGTGCCTGCGCGCGGACATCCCGCCGTTCCATTACATGATCGCAATTGCGGGCGGGTCGAGCTTGCGCTGTTCGGACTATGCGCTGTTCGGCACGCAGGCCCTGTCGGACGCGATGCTGCGAGCGTTGGAGGGGCGCAGCGCATGTCTGTTGGGCAATCATGGTATGATCTGTTTTGGCCGTGATTTGGCGGACGCGATGCACCGGGCAGCGGAGGTCGAGAGCCTGTGCCAGCACTATATCCTGGCTTGTCAGATGGGCGCACCAACCCTTCTGAGCGAGGCGGAGATGGCGCAGGTACAGGCGCGGTTCAAAACCTATGGCCCAGACCCGACGAAAGGCTGACCCCCCGCTTTTTCGCTTGCCCTGTCGGTGAGGAGACGTAGAGCAGTTAAAACCCCGTCGGAGACACCCATGCCGCCGTTTACCTATCAGCTTTACAGTTCGCGCAAGTTCGGCCCGGTAGAGGCGGTCTTGCGCCGGGTGGCTGACCTGGGATTTGCCAGGGTCGAAGGCTATGGCGCGCTGGTCGAGATACCCCAAGCCGCGGACAGCTTGGCCCTGGCGCTGGAGGAGACGGGCCTGACCATGCCCACCGCCCATATCGGCCTTGACCAAGTTGAAGAGACCCCGGCCCTTGTGATCTCAGCGGCCCAAACCCTGGGGCTTGAGACCGTTGTGATCCCCTATCTTGAGGACCGTCCTGCAGATGCGCAGGGTTGGTCTGCGCTTGGGGCACGGGTGGCGCATGCGGCCGATCCATTGCGGGCCGCTGGGCTGACGGTGGGCTGGCACAATCATGATTTCGAGCTTGTGGATCTGGGGGGCGAGCAGCGTCCGCTTGATCTGCTGCTGGCCGCTGATCCGCCGCTGGTGCTAGAGTTGGATGTCGGTTGGGTCGCGCGGGCCGGGCTGGACCCGGCAGCCTGGGTCGCGCGCCATAGGAGCAAGTTGGCGGCCGTGCATTTGAAGGATGTGGCCGCACCGGGGGCCAACGGGGCCGAGGATGGTTGGGCGGATCTGGGCCATGGTACGCTCGATTGGCCAGGAATTGTCGCAGCCTTGGGCACAACCGGGGTCGGCCATTGGGTGATGGAGCATGACAACCCGTCTGACGATGTACGGTTTGCCGCAAACTCCATCACCGCGGCACGGGCCATGAACTGGGGGGAATGATGCCTGAGTTTGGGGTGGGTTTGATCGGATGCGGTAATATCTCTACCGCCTATCTGAGCCTTGCGCCGATGTTCGCGGGGTTTGACATGCGCGCGGTTGCGGATCTGCACCCGGACGCGGCGGCGCGGCAGGCCCAGGCCTTTGGGTTGCGCGCGCTGAGTGTGGAGGATCTGCTTGCCGCCCCCAATATCGACGTGGTGGTGAACCTGACCGTCCCAGCCGCCCATTTCGACGTGACCCGTCAAATTCTAGAAGCGGGCAAACATGCCTATAGCGAGAAGCCCCTGGTGCTGAACCTGGCGGAGGGCGAGGTGCTGCGTGATCTGGCCGCAAGCAAAGGTCTGCGCATCGGGGCCGCGCCGGATACGTTTCTGGGCGGTGTGCATCAACACGCACGGGCGTTAATCGATGCAGGCGCAGTGGGTCAGGTGACCAGCGGCACAGCCCATGTCATGAGCCGGGGGATGGAGGCTTGGCATCCCAATCCGGATTTCTTTTTCGCCCCCGGCGCTGGGCCTATCTTGGACCTTGGCCCCTATTACATCACCAATCTTGTCCAACTTCTGGGGCCTGTCCGCTCGGTCCTGGCGCAGGCGGTGACGGCGTTCGAGCGGCGCACCATCGGCTCTGGACCACGGGCGGGTGAAACGGTGCCTGTGCGCACGCCCACCACCTTGCACGGGCTGTTGACCTTTGAGGTGGGCGCGGTGATCAGCCTTGGCGCAAGTTGGGATGTGGCGGCCCACCGGCATGGTCATATGGAGCTTTACGGCACCAATGGCACGCTCTTCTTGCCGGATCCAAATTACTTTGGTGGCACGCTTGAGTTGGGCACCGAGACATCGATCGAGACGCTGGCCCCCTTGGATCATCCTTTCGGTCTGCCCAATGCGCACAGCACGGATGGGCGCGCGAATTACCGTATGGCGGGATTGGCGGATTTGGTGGCGGCGATCCGGGCAGACCGGCCCCATCGCTGCGGGCTCGACCTGGCGCTGCATGTGGTGGAGGTGATGACCGCCCTGTTGGAGGCGGCAGAGCGGGGTGAGCGGGTGGACGTGGCAAGCACCTGCACGCGTCCCGCGCCCCTGTCTCCACAGGACGCGCAGGACCTTTTGCGCGCGGTCTAGCGTCCAAGCGAGCCTGGGGGGGTTCCAGGCCTTCCCTGAGCGCGAAGTCAAATGCGCAAGGCCCCACCGCTTTATCATATTGGGGGCGTCTGATATTGGGCTCGTCTGCAGATTTTGGATGGTCACCGGGCCCTTGATTTTGCTCACACCGCTTTGGGCGTGCAGGGCCCCGGGGGGCGTTGCCCCCCCGCGCGTCGCGCGTCCCCCCAGG
>JBCBNR010000342.1:0-3394 GCA_039821665.1 Pseudomonadota bacterium | reverse complement strand
GACAACGTTGGGAATTGACTTGTCCGGCGACAGCCGTCCTGATGGACCAGATTAATTCACGAAGTAAGCGTCGTGCCAGGACAGAGAAGCCGGCATGGCCAGGGAGGAAGATGTCATGTGGAAGCGCATACTGATCGGTCTGGTGATCCTGATGCAGCTTGGCTTTGCCTTTGGGGCGTGGGAGGTCACGGACGAGGCCCTGGCCCTGCGCGACGCGCCGACACCCGCCATCGAAGATGTGCAGAACACAGTGGCCCTGGGCCAGCTGATCTACACCAAATACGTGTTCCTGTTTCAAACCGCTGGTCTTGTGCTGTTTGTCGCAATGGTCGGTGCGATTGTCCTGACCTTGCGCCACCGCGAGGATATCAAGCGCCAGGACATCCTGGCCCAGATCTACCGCGACCCAGAGGAGGCGGTGGACATGGTCGATGTCAAACCGGGGCAGGGCCTATGAGCCTGATCTATCTTACCCTTACGGCCGTGTTGTTGGGCTCGGCCGTGGTGGCCCAGGCTCTGCCGGTCAAGGTCTACGAGACGGGCCGGGCGTTTCGCGGCACGGACGCGCAGCCGATCGTGGTCATACCCAGCACAGGCACCCAGTACTTCTATGTCAACGGCTACAAGGTCGGCGGACGCCCCTGGGCGGATGCGGTGTTCAAAGAGGTGAGTGCTGCCGGCACCAAGTATCTCAGCCGGACGTATAACTGCGCCAAAGCCACCTGGCGCAACCTGGGCGAGGGGCCAAGCCTGTCGACCATGAGCCTGTCCATCGGCGATCTGCGCGCGGTGGCAGACCAAAAAGTGCCCACGCGGGGTGTGACCCACGCGCTGGCCAAATTTGCCTGCGGATTGTGAGGAGCGAATGATCGAGCTGCAACACTACCTGACCGTCGCTGCCGCGCTCTTTGTGATCGGCATCTTCGGCATCTTCCTCAACCGCAAAAACGTGATTGTCATCCTGATGTCGATCGAACTGATGCTGTTGGCTGTGAACATCAACCTGGTCGCCTTCTCGGCCTTTCTAGGGGATCTGGTGGGCCAGGTCTTTACGCTGTTTGTTCTGACCGTGGCTGCGGCCGAGGCGGCGATCGGCCTGGCCATCCTGGTCTGTTTCTTCCGAAACCGCGGCACCATCGCGGTGGAAGATGTCAATGTGATGAAAGGCTAAAGCGATGGAGACGATCATCCTTTTCGCGCCCCTGGTGGGCGCACTGATCGCAGGCTTTGGCCATCGGTTCACGGGCGAGCAGGCTGCCATGGTGATCTCCACCGGACTGTTGTTCCTGTCGGCCCTTTTGTCGTGGATCGTGTTCTTCGGCCACCATGGCGAGACCGAGCATGTGGAACTGTTCCGCTGGATCTCGTCCGGGACGATGGATGTGACGTGGGGCATCCGGCTCGACACGCTGACCGCGGTGATGCTGGTGGTGATCACATCCGTCTCGGCCCTCGTGCACCTTTATTCCATGGGCTACATGGCCCATGACGAAAACTGGAAAGACGGCGAAAGCTATAAGCCGCGCTTTTTCGCGTATTTGTCGTTTTTCACCTTCGCCATGCTGATGCTGGTGACCGCCGACAACTTGCTGCAGATGTTCTTTGGCTGGGAAGGGGTGGGCGTCGCGTCCTATCTTTTGATCGGGTTTTACTATCGCAAGCCGTCGGCCAACAACGCAGCGATGAAAGCGTTCATCGTCAACCGGGTGGGGGATTTCGGCTTTGTGTTGGGGATCTTCACACTGTTCGCCTTTGCCGACAGCATCGAGTTCGACGTCATCTTCGCCATGACCGAGGAGATGAGCACCTCCACCTTCAACTTCCTGGGGATGGAATTGAACGTGGCCGAGACAGCGGCGTTCCTTTTGTTTATCGGGGCCATGGGCAAATCAGCCCAGTTGATCCTGCACACTTGGCTGCCCGATGCGATGGAAGGGCCAACCCCTGTCTCTGCCCTGATCCACGCGGCAACCATGGTCACGGCGGGTGTGTTCCTGGTCTGCCGCATGTCCCCCTTGATGGAGTTTGCGCCCACAGCGCTTGCGTTTGTGACGTTCTTGGGGGCGACGACAGCGTTTTTCGCAGCCACCATCGGGTTGGTGCAAAACGACATCAAACGGGTGATCGCCTATTCGACCTGTTCGCAATTGGGCTATATGTTCGCCGCCGCAGGAGTCGGGTTCTATCAAGCCGCGATGTTCCATTTGTTCACCCACGCTGCCTTTAAGGCGATGCTGTTTTTGGGCGCAGGGTCGGTCATTCACGCGATGCATCACGAGCAGGATATGCGCAACTATGGCGGTTTGCGTAAAAAGCTGCCGGTGACCTTCTGGGCGATGATGATCGGGACACTGGCCATCACCGGTGTGGGGGTTCCGCTGCTGCTGATCGGCCATACACCGCTGGGCTTTGCTGGCTTTGTCTCGAAGGACGCAATCATCGAAGGGGTCTATGCGGCAGAGGCGAGTTATGCCTTCTGGATGCTGGTGGTCGCGGCCCTGATGACCTCGTTCTACTCTTGGCGGCTGATATTCATGACCTTTTACGGCACCCCGCGTGGGGATGCCCACACCCATGACCACGCCCATGAGAGCCCCCGGGTGATGACTGCCCCGCTGATCATCCTGATGGTCGGCTCGGTGGTGTTGGGGACGGCCTATTATGGCGCGTTTGTGGACAGCCACGCCAAAGAGTTCTTTGGAAAGGCGATCTTTATGGGGGCCGAAAACACGGTCCTCAAAGATTATCACTATGTGCCCACCTGGGTGAAGCTCAGCCCCTTTGTCGCGATGCTGTTGGGGCTTGGGGCGGCTTGGTATTGCTATATCCACCGGCCCGAGACGCCCGGTAAGATCGCAGATGCCAACCCGGGCCTCTACCGGTTCCTGCTCAACAAGTGGTATATCGACGAGCTTTACAATTTCCTGTTCGTCGAGCCTGCCAAATTCATTGGGCGGTTCTTGTGGAAAAAGGGCGACGGGGCCACGATTGATGGGGGCATCAACGGGCTTGCCATGGGGATCATCCCCTTCTTCACCAGGATCGCGGGGCGCGCGCAGTCGGGCTATGTGTTCCACTACGCCTTTGCGATGTTTATCGGGATCGCGGCCATTATGCTGTTCATGCTGTTGCGGGGGGCAAGCTGATGGGAAATTTGCTGTCACTGGTCACCTTCCTGCCCCTCATTGGGGCTGTGATCCTGCTGTTGTTCTTGCGCGGCGAGGATGAGAGCGCACAGCGCAACGCCAAGTACCTGGCACTTTACACCACCTCGGCCACGTTCCTGTTGTCCCTGGCGGTTCTGTTCCAGTTCGACCCCAAGGACCCGAACTTCCAGATGGTTGAGGAAGCCGAATGGCTGGGCGGTCTGACCTATAAGATGGGCGTGGATGGG
>JBCBNR010000341.1:0-3395 GCA_039821665.1 Pseudomonadota bacterium | reverse complement strand
ACCTGGCCGAACTGGCTTGAATACACGGCGCAGCCCCTGCGCATCAACATGGAGAGACACAGATGACAGACCTTTCAAGACGCCGCTTTGTGCAAACTGGGGCGGTCACAGCGGCCGCCTTGCCCTTCCTGCGCGCCCTGCCCGCCCAAGCCCAAGGCAGCGACGTGTTGGTCGCGGTGAACGGGCAGACCATCAACAGCCTAGATTTGCACCGCACCGGCACCAACCGCCCCAGCTATCAGGTGGCGATCAACTGCTACGACCGGCTTGTGTCGTTCGGCACCAAACCCTCCATGGGGGGCGGGTTGGAATTTGACTACTCCAAGGTTGAGCCGGAATTGGCCGAAAGCTGGACGGTGTCCGACGATGGCCTGATCCTGACCTTCACCCTGCGCGACGCGACCTTTCAAGATGGCAGCCCGGTCACCGCAGAAGATGTAAAATGGTCCTTCGACCGGGCGGTGTCCCTGGGCGGGTTCCCAGCGGTGCAAATGAAGGCAGGTGGCTTTACCCGCCCCGATCAATTTGCCGCTTTGGACGCCAAGACATTTCAGATCACGCTCGATGCCCCCTCGAAGCTTGCGATCCCCGATCTTGCGGTGCCGATCCCGTTTGTCATCAACTCCACCCTGGCCAAAGCGAACGCCACCGCGGACGATCCGTGGGCGACGGAGTATCTGCATCTCAACACCATCGGTTCGGGCGCGTTCAAGGTCGCGCGCTGGGTCCCGGGCGAGCAATTGATCTACGAGCGGTTCGACGACTGGGCCAGCGGGCCGCTGCCTGCCTATAAACGCGTGGTGATCCGCGAGGTGCCCTCGGCTGCGACCCGGCGCGCGGTCATCGAACGGGGCGACGCACAAGTGTCGTTCAACATCCCCTCCAAGGATGCGATGGAGCTGTCCGAGACACTGGATGTGAACTCCACCCCGATTGCCAATTGCATCAATTGCGTTGGCCTCAACACCAATTTCGAGCCGTTCACCGACAGCGATGTGCGCAAGGCCGTGGCCTATGCCATCCCCTATGAGGCGATTTTCGAGGCCGCCGCCTTTGGTCGTGGCGCGCCCCTGTGGGGAGAGGAGACCGAGCGTTCGGACATCGCCTGGCCCCGGCGCACGGGCTATATGGAAGACCTGGACAAAGCCCGCGAGCACCTGGCGAAGTCCAGCTTTGCCGATGGCTTCGAGGTGCCGTTTTCCATAAGCCTCAACCAGCTCGATTGGATGGAACCGACAGCGCTTTTGATCCAAGAGAACCTGGCCAAGCTGGGCATAACGGTCACGATCGACAAGATCCCCGGTGCGGACTGGCGCACAGCGTCGCTGGTTGAAAAGCGCCTGGCCTTCCATCTCGAAGGCTTTGGCGGCTGGTTGGACACGCCCGATTACTATTTCTTCTGGGCCTATAAGGACGGCCACCTCTTCAACTCGTCCAACTATCGCAACGAAGAGGTCGAGGCGTTGGTGGACAACACCCTGCACATCCCAGTGGACGACCCGAACTATGCACCCAACGTGAAGCGGATGTTCGAGATCGCACTTGAGGAGTTGCCGCGCATTCCTCTGTGGCAGCCCGCCTTGAACGTGGCCTTGAACGGGGCGACGGATTACGAGTTCTGGTTCCATCGCCAGCTCGACGTACGCCCGATCAAGCCTGCGTAGATGGGCACGCGGACCAAACTGATTGGTGCGCGCCTACTACAGGCCATCCCGGTTGTGATCGGGGTGGTCGTCATTACCTTTGTGCTGACACGCGCACTGCCCGGGGATCCGGCGGTGTATTTTGCGGGCGATGCGGCAGACGCGGAATCTATCGCCCAGGTGCGCGCGTATCTGGGCCTCGACAAATCCTTGCCCGAGCAGTTCGTGATTTATGTCGGCAATCTTCTGCAGGGCAATTGGGGGGACAGTTTGACCACTGGTCAACCGGTGCTCGCCGACCTCGCGCGACGCTTGCCCGCCTCGCTAGAGCTTACGATGATAGCGCTTTTGTTGTCATGCGCCATTGCCATCCCCTTGGGCGTCATGGCCGCCACAGCGCCGGGATCCTGGCGCGATCACCTGTGCCGGGTTCTGGTCACGGCTGGCGTCTCGCTGCCCACGTTCTTCACCGGCATCTTGCTGATCTATATCTTCTACTATCTGCTGGACATCGCCCCCTCGCCCCTAGGGCGGCTCGACTTTCTGTTTATCGAACCCGACCGGGTGACCGGCTTTTATTTGATCGACAGCGCCCTTGCTGGCGATTGGGAGACTTTGGGCGGGGCTGCCAAGCAACTGGTTTTGCCCGCCGCCACCCTTGCGATTTTCACCCTGGCCCCGATTGCCCGGATGACAAGGGCCGCGATGTTGGAGGCGCTGTCCTCGGACTTTATCCGCGCAGCCCGCGCCGCGGGTCTGCCGCGCCGCAAGATTTTGATGGGCTATGCCCTGCGCAACGCGCTGCTGCCGGTGATCACAACCCTCGGGATGGTGTTTTCCTTTGCGCTCGGCGCGAATGTTCTGGTGGAAAAAGTGTTCGCCTGGCCCGGCATCGGCTCTTACGCGGTGGATGCGTTGGTCGCCTCGGATTATGCGGCCGTTCAAGGCTTCGTTCTGGCCATGGCGCTGCTGTTCGTGGCCCTCAATCTGATCATAGATCTGCTCTATGCGGTGATCGACCCGCGCATCGGCTTTGATGCGGCATGAGCACAGCCCGTCAAACCAGCGGTTTTCTGTCCCATATCGTCTATGTCCTGCGACAAAATCCGGTCACGCTGTTTGCCTTTGGGATGCTGGCCTTTTTGATGTTCTGCGCGGTCTTTGGCCCCGCACTTGTGCCCTATGACCCGCTCGCCTCAGGGGCTCTGATCCTTCAGCCCCCCAGTTGGGGCCACCCGTTCGGCACCGATCACCTGGGCCGAGACGTGTTTAGCCGTGTCATTGTCGCCACGCGCTTGGATATGGCGATCTCCATCGGGGCGGTCGCCCTGTCCTTTGTTGCGGGCGCTATCCTGGGCTGTGCTGCGGGCTATTGGGGTGGGTGGCTCGATGCTGTGGTCAGCCGGGGCCTCGATATGATCATGGCCTTCCCGCTGTTCGTGCTGGCGATGGGCATTGTCGCAGCCCTTGGCAACAGCGTCGAGAACGTCATTTACGCAACCGCCGTGATCAACACACCCTTTTACGCCCGCGTGGTGCGCACCGAGGTCAACATTCGCCGCGAGGCAGGCTTTGTGCAGGCCGCCAAGCTTGCGGGCAACTCGGACTTGCGGATCGTAGCTTTGCACATCTTTCCCAACGCGCTGCCGCCGATGATGGTCCAGGTGTCGCTGAACATGGGCTGGGCGGTGCTCAATGCAGCGGGCCTCAGCTTTATCGGGTTGGGCGTGCGCCCGCCCACGCCGGAATGGG
>JBCBNR010000340.1:0-3406 GCA_039821665.1 Pseudomonadota bacterium | reverse complement strand
GTGACACCTCCTTGGGCGCGGGCACCACCGTTTGGCCGTTCGCCTCGCTTGGGCACAGGCCGCAGGATTTGAAATTCGCGGGCGAGTCCAGCCGGTTGGAGATCGGCGAGAACAACATGATCCGCGAATACGTCACCATGAACCCAGGGACTGACGGGGGCGGGCTTTTGACCAAGGTCGGGTCCGGCTCGCTCTTTATGATGGGGGTGCATGTGGGGCATGACTGCATCGTAGGTGATCGCGTCGTCTGCGCGAACTATGCCAATTTGGGCGGGCATTGCGTGGTGGGCGACGATGTGGTGATCGGCGCGCTTGCGGGCATCCACCAGTTTTGCCGTGTGGGCGCAGGTGCGATGATCGGCGGCCTGTCGGCGGTTGTTGCCGATGTGGTGCCTTACGGCACCGTCACGGGCCAGCGGGCGACGCTTGCGGGCCTAAACCTGGTGGGCCTGAAGCGGCGCGGCGTGGACAAGGCCCAGATCAACGAACTGCGGGCCGCGTTCTCGGAAATTTTCGAAGGCGATGCCTCGCTGAAAAGCAACGCCGAGGCCTGTGTTTCCCGTTACCCCAACAACCCTTTGATCCTATCTATGGCTCAGTTCCTGCAAGCTGATACGCAACGTCGATTCACGAGGCCCTGAGCAATGACCCAAGACCCACCCAACACCTTGCCCGCGCTTGGCAAGGCGCTCGCCATTATCGCGGGCACTGGTATCCTGCCGCGCATGATCGCCGAGGATTGCGCGCTAAAGGGCCAGCCCTACCGTGTGGTGCAGTTCGAAGGTGTGGCGCTCGATTGGGTCAAGGATCACCCGGTGATCGAAGCGGTGTTCGAGAAACCCGGCCGCCTGTTTGCGGATCTTAGGGCCGCGAATTGCGCTGATGTGACCTTTGCCGGTGGAATGACCCGCCCAAAGCTCAGCCCCTTCAAGTTCGATTTCAAGGGGCTTCGCCTCGCACCTTCATTGTTTTCGGCGCTACGGTCGGGCGATGATCGGGCGCTCAGGATCGTCAGCGGGATTTTTGAGGCAGAAGGGCTGACCGTGCGCGCACCGCACGAGTTGCTGGAGCGTCTTTTGATCGAAGAAGGCATCCCCACCAAGGCCCAACCCAGCGCTCAGGACAAAACCGATGCGACCCGGGCAAGCGAGATCGTCACCGCTTTGGGTGCGGTGGATGTGGGCCAGGGTGCGGTGGTGGCCCAGGGCCTGTGTCTGGGCACTGAAAGCATTCAGGGCACCGATGCGATGCTGGCCTTTGTGGCAGGCTCTGCGCCAGGCGTGCGGCCCGATCCTGACGGCTCGAAAGGGGTTCTGCTCAAAGCGCCCAAGCCCGGCCAAGATTGGCGCGTGGACCTGCCCGCCATTGGGCCCGACACCGTGACCCGTGCAAAAGAGGCAGGGCTTGCGGGCATCGTCTTGCAATCGGGCGGCGTGTTGGTTCTGGGGCTGGAAGAAACGGTGTCCCGGGCCGACGAGTTGGGGCTGTTTTTGTGGGGCCGTGCCCCGGATAGTCCACCCACTTCAGACGCGTAGGTCGCGAGCGGTGGCTGGCCCTCGGCTCTTTGTCATCGCGGGGGAGCCGTCGGGCGACCGTTTGGGTGCGTCTTTGCTGGATGGCTTACATACCCTTGCCCCTGGGCTGACGGTCGAGGGGTTGGGCGGCCCTCTGATGGAGGCGCGTGGCCTGCGCTCGCGCTTTGACATCTCTGAATTGGCGGTGATGGGGCTGGTGGAAGTTCTGCCGAAAATCCCCCGCCTGTTGCGCCGGGTGCGTGAAACGGCAGAGGCGGTCATCGCCAGTCGCCCGGATGCGCTGATCACCATCGACAGCCCGGATTTTTGCCTGCGTGTGGCGGCGCGTGTGCGCAAAAGCATGCCGGGGCTGACTGTCATCCATTATGTCGCCCCGTCCGTTTGGGCCTGGCGTCCGGAGCGTGCACAGAAAATGGCGGCCCATGTGGATCATGTGCTCGCCCTTTTGCCCTTCGAGCCGCCCTTGATGGAGGCCGCGGGCATGACGTGCGACTTTGTCGGCCATCCGGTGGTGTCCGACCCGCCCCCCGACCCCCAAGCAGAGGTTGAGTTGCGTGCTGCCACAGGCCTGCACGACCGCCCTTTTGCGGTGCTTCTGCCCGGCTCGCGCACGGGCGAGATTATGCGCATGGGCCCGGTTTTTCGCGAGGTGGCCGAGCGGATCAGCGCAATCCGGCCCGATCTGGCGTGGGTTGTCCCAACCGTCGCCCCCCAGGTGGACAGGGTGCGCGCGCTTTTCGCAGACAGCCCCCTTTCCCCAGTGGTGCTGGACCCAAGACCCCTGGGCTCAAATGCGGCCGAGGCGCAAAAGCGCGCCGCACTTGGCGCTGCCCGCGCCGCCTTGGCCGCGTCCGGCACCGTGTCGCTGGAGCTGGCAGCCGCCGGCACACCCATGGTGATCGGCTACAAAGCCAACTGGCTGACCACGCGGGCGGTCAAGCGACTGGCGCAGATCGAAACGGCAACCCTGGTCAACATCCTGACCAAACGTATGGACGTACCAGAGTTTTTGTTCGAGCACTGCACAGCGGACAAGCTGAGTGTCGCACTTGCAAAAGTCCTCGACGACCCCAAATCGCGCAGAACCCAGTTGATCGCCTGTACTGAGGCGTTGGATATGCTCGGCAAAGGCGGTGATGCACCGGGACTGCGCGCGGCGCGCAGCGTGCTTGCGCGGCTTTAAGTCCTAAACTGGCCCCTTGTTTTTATACTTTTGCAGGATTGCGCACCATTGGTAACCATGGTGTCCTCAACTTAAAGCTGAAGAAATTGTAAATAGGCACAAAAAATGTTGAGAAACACATCCGCATGTTTTGCTTTAAGCGTTTTGGCCGCTTGCGGCGGCGGCGGCGGTGGAGGGTCGAACGCAGAAGACATTGACACCCGCGCCGACGTAACCTTCGCCTCCCAAACCAATCAGGTTCCAACCGGTGCTGGCAACGTCACTTCGACCTCAAGTTTCGCAACGGCGCAAAATCAGATGACGTTTTTGCCCGTTGGCGAGAGCTTCGAAGGCACCATTACGGTCTTCAAAAGTGAAAAGTTTGCGCGAGACTCCTTTTCCTTCACTCAGAACACTGCCTATGTGCCAACCGTTGCGAATGCCACGATACTGTTTCGCAGCAACACCCAGGTGGTACTGACGGTCAACGGCGTGTCGCGCACGCTAACCGACACGGGCAACCCGAACTTTTTTGAATTTACCGATGGCAACGCATTTTTGATAATCCTGGCAGGAAATGATCATTCACTTGCCCTCTATTATGTGGACAGCAACTTTGACACCAACGCAGAGTTCGAAGACTTTTTGCCTGGCGGATCGGCTTCGGGAAATGGGGGCGCATTCTTCCAATCCGATTTTGTGTTGGGCT
>JBCBNR010000339.1:0-3430 GCA_039821665.1 Pseudomonadota bacterium | reverse complement strand
AGCACCGCGTAGACGCCGGTGTTGGGCAGGGGGGTGAATCCCTCCCCCACGCCAGAGCCCAGAAGCTTCCAAAAGCGCAGACCGTTCAGGCGCCGCAAGGGGCCACGGGCCAGCCCCATCTGCGCAAAGGCCCAGACCCGCGCGCCAACGCCGCCGAAGCGAAACAGGCTTAAGGTTACGGTTTGCATGGGTTTTTCCGGCGGCCCTGTCAGATGTCACCCCAAGCTTACAGCGAGTCCTGTCTAAGGGGAAGGGTCTGCATCGGATATTGTAATATGAACGCGACAATCGTACTGTCAACATATCTAGACAGATACGAAAAGGAACCTGTCATGTCCGACCCCCGCCCTCGCGCATTGATCATTGGCGCAGGCTTAGGTGGATTGGCCTCAGCCATGCGGTTGGGTGCCAAGGGATACCGGGTGGAGGTGTATGACAGGCTCGACATGCCCGGTGGGCGCGGGTCGTCCATCACCCAAGCTGGGCACCGGTTTGACCTGGGCCCCACCATCGTGACGGTGCCCAATCTGTTTCGCGACCTATGGGCGGCCTGCGGTCGCGATTTCGATGCCGAAGTGGACTTGCGCCCGCTCGATCCGTTTTACGAGATCCGCTGGCCTGATGGCACACGCTTTGCGGTGACCGAAGACCAAGAGGAGATGCGCCGTCAGATCCGCGCCATCTCGCCCGAGGATCTCAAAGGCTATGAGCCGTTCTTGAGGGCCTGCGAGAAGCGCTATTGGTTCGGCTATGAGGATCTGGGCCGCCGGTCGCTTCACAAGCTGTGGGATCTGATCAAGGTGCTGCCCACCTTCGCGTGGCTGCGCGCGGACCGGTCGGTCTATGCCGAGGCAAGCCAGTATTTCAAGGACGAGCGGCTGCGCATGGCCTATTCGTTCCATCCCCTCTTTATCGGCGGTGATCCGTTCAAGGTCACATCGATGTATACGCTGGTCTCCCATCTCGAAAAGGCCTTCGGCGTGCATTACGCCATGGGCGGTGTGGCGGCGATTGCAAAAGCCATGGCGCATGTGATCCGCGACCAGGGCGGCACGCTGACCTTTGGTGTGGATGTGGATGAGATCCTGGTGGAGGATGGGCGCGCCACGGGCCTGCGCTTGGAAGACGGGCGCGAAGTGCGCGGCGACATCGTCGTATCGGGCGCCGACGCGGGGCACACTTACAGTCATCTGATGCGCAACGGCCCCGTGCGGCGGTGGACGGATGCGCGCCTTAGGCGCACAAAATGGTCCATGGGGCTGTTCGTTTGGTATTTCGGCACCAAAGGCACCGCGGACAAATGGGCCGATGTGGGCCATCACACCATCCTCAACGGTCCGCGGTATCGCGGGCTGGTGCGGGACATTTTCAAGACCGGCAAGCTGTCGGAGGATATGAGCCTTTATGTCCACCGTCCATCGGTCACGGACCCGACAGCGGCGCCTGCCGGGGATGATACATTCTATGTCCTCTCTCCCGTGCCCCATCTGGGCCATGACAATGGCGTGGATTGGGAGCTTGAACGTGAGGCCTATCGCCAAAAAGTTCTAGCTGTGTTGGAGGACCAGCTTTTGCCCGGGGTCACGGCCCATCTGGGCGAAGAGCTGATCTTTACCCCCGAAGAGTTCAAGAGCCGCTACCGCTCGCCCATGGGCACAGGGTTTTCCATCGAGCCACGGATTTTGCAAAGCGCGTGGTTCCGGCCCCACAACATCTCGGAAGAGGTCAAGGGGCTGTACCTGACCGGGGCAGGCACCCATCCGGGCGCCGGCTTGCCCGGGGTGGTCGCCTCGGCCGAGGTGATGGCCGGGCTGATCCCCGATGCAGCGCCGGTGGCTGAACTTCCGATTGCAGCCCAATGAGCGCGGATCTCGACCATTGCCGCGAGGCGATCAAGCATGGCTCGCGCTCGTTCTATGCCGCCTCCAAACTGCTGCCCGCCCCTGTGCGCGACCCGGCGCTGGCCCTTTATGCGTTCTGCCGACTGGCCGATGATGCGGTGGATTTGCAGGAGGAAAAGACCAAAGCGGTTCTGGATCTGCGCGATCGATTGGACCTGGCCTATGGGGGTCGTCCGCGCAATGCGCCAACGGACCGGGCGTTCGCGGCGATGATCGAGGTCCATGAGATGCCGCGTGCCTTGCCCGAGGCCTTGCTGGAAGGCTTTGCCTGGGACGCGATCGGCAAGCGCTATGACAGCCTGAGCGACGTCCGGGCCTACTCAGCGCGGGTTGCCGCGGCGGTGGGGGCAATGATGACCGTTCTGATGGGGGTGCGCGACGCGGATGCCCTGGCGCGGGCCTGTGATCTGGGTGTGGCGATGCAGCTGACGAACATCGCCCGGGATGTGGGCGAGGATGCCGTTGAGGGCCGGATCTATCTGCCCCTTGAGTGGTTGTCCGAGGCGGGCCTGTCCTCTGACGATCTGTTGTCCGCGCGCCAAATGACCCCAGCGCTCGCGGGTTTGATCCAGCGCCTGCTGGCGGAGGCCCATCGGCTGTACCTGCGGGCAGAGACCGGGGTGGCGACGCTGCCCCTTGGCTGTCGCCCTGGAATTCTGGCCGCGCGCCATATCTATGGTGGGATCGGGGTGCGGATCGCGGCCAACGGCTATGACAGCCTGCGCCATCGCGCCCGCACCACAGGGGCGCAAAAACTGGGGTGGATTGCGCGCTCGATCCTGCAGGCAGGTGCCGTGAGCGTGATGCCGCGCTCGGCCGTTGTTCACGCTCAACCCTTGCCGGAAACCGCGTTTCTGGTGGCAGCCGCTGCGCGCCCAGGGGCGCGGGCGGGCCACAGCCGGTCCACGGCACTGGTATCCGTGCTTGCCCATCTGGAGGCGCAAGATCGCGCGTTGCACGCACCGTCCGCCTTGGTTCGGTAGCGACGGACCCATGGGGAGGCGTGTGCAGGGGCTCTGCCCCGTCCCCTGGCGGGGACTCCCCGGGGATATTTTTGCAAAAGCGAAAGGGGCCCGCGCGCGGCTATAGCTGACCGACCACGGGGCCTGGCCAGTGGCGGCGGCGGGGCACTTTGACCGCAAGCATCGGCATCAGCCACGGCCCTCGGAAGCGGTTCAGATCGAGCGCTTCATGGACGCCCACCACCTCTTCCCCCAGGATTTTGGTGCGGATGGCCGAGCGGGTATAGAAGGGCGCGTCCAGCATGGATTTCACCTGCACCGGGCGATAGCCCGCATCAGCGCGTGTTTCGCGGTAAATCGTCCAAAGCGAACGGGCCATGCGCGCCTTTGGCGGGGCTTGAAGCGGCGAGACCGTCCCGTCCTTGGCAAATTGCAGGGCCACCGACAGGTCCGACCCATCCCGTCGCGTCGCGTCGTAAAAGGCGGTGGTGCCACCGGCGCGGGGCAATCGGGCCCAGGTCCAATAGTCGAAGTCTGCTTCCAACGCCCGGGTGCCGAAATTGGCAT
>JBCBNR010000338.1:0-3456 GCA_039821665.1 Pseudomonadota bacterium | reverse complement strand
TCATTCATCGACGGCGAGATATCGACGACGAAAGACACCTCAACGCGCTGACGCTCCTGCTCAGCCACGCCGCGTGCGATCACGCTTAGGGTCGGAATGCCGATGATGCGCAGGAATGAGGTGTTGAAATCATAGGTCGCGGTCGCAGTAACCTTCCGGCTATCGGCGGTGTATTCAGCCGTTGGAGCCGAGACGTTGATGGTGGGAGTGCCGGCGGTGTGGTTGAGCGATTTCAAAACGTACTCTTCCACCGTCAAGGTGGGGTCCACGTCCTGAGACAGTGACGAGGCTGCCAGCAATCCGCGATCCAGCGCGTTTTGCAATTCGGCCCGGTAAGTTTCGTGCCGCATCCAGTCCGTCGCCATACCTGCGCCCACGACCATCATGAGGAACATGACGATCGCAAATGCTGTCAATGCACCTTCCTCATCATCCCGATAGGATGTCAGGCGAGATGCGATAAAACGACTTACACGTGACTTGTTGTTCATTCCCATACCCATGGCCCGTCCACTTTCGCTGAAAAAAGACGCCAGCCCCACAGTGTTTAGTTTAGGATTTCGACTGAACCATGTCAAAACCCTCTCTGCCCCGGCTTAGTGCATATCAGAGAACGAGCTTAGGGGGAAAAGCAGGGTGGCGGGTATCCGCCGTTCGCCCCGGGCTGTGCCTATTGACACACTCCCCTTACCAACAGGTGTGAGGATAGAGGGCGGCTAACCCCTTAAAGCATTGATAAACATAAGGAAAAAGTAAGCCCCGAGCGCGGCTCCCTGGCTGTGCACTGGCGTAGGGTCAGGACGTGAGACGGTGAAGCCTGCGTAAAACGGACGCAAATCACTGCAAAACCCAGAAATATCCGAAATATTTTGTCCAATGCAGAAGGATAGGAAGGTGGTGCGAATATGGTCAAACTTCGCCCCACCTGTGTCCGCCGGGGCACGCATTGGGGCTGAAGTCGGTCAACCGATTCTCATCCGGCGTATCAGATGGTTTGGTTAACATCCCCTAAAGCCCTGTCCAAAAGCGTAGGGTCAAGGTGCGGATATCGCACCAATAGCCCCGAGGTGGGTCCAGAAACCTTGCGAGTTTTCAGGGGTTTATACCTGAAAGGATAGGGTCTGGTTTGCCTCATTCCTCTCAGGATTGCCTCACACCGGCTTTCGTTTCGTCATGTTTGATTTCTAGCCTGATAGGCAGCGGCGAGTCTCTTCTCGTCACATGTGAAACCGGGGGCACGTGCGTGCAAAGGAGTCACGAATTGCATAGTGTATTGGTCGCCGATGCGAAAGAAGCCTCGCGTCAGGTCCTCTGTCAGGCCCTGTCCTACGAGAACGATTTCTCGGTCTTGCAGGCCGAGCGGTTTTCCGAAGCCCTGACCATGGTCGAGCGGTTGCCCCGTTTTGACCTGGTGCTTGTGGATCTTGAGCTGCCTGACTTTCAGGGCGTCGAGGATCTGCGCGACATCATAAGCCATCGCACACAGCCGCAATTGGCGGTGATCGCGGATCATACGGATCGCGAAACCATCGACAAGGCGTTGATGTTCGGGGCTGCGGGCTTTGTCCCGAAGGCGATAGAGACGGAAAGCCTGATCAAGGCTGCCCGGTTTATGGCCGATGGTGAAACCTATGTGCCCATCGATTACGTGATCGCGGGCGGGCGCCAAAAGCCGTCAGAGCCACAGCATCGCCTGTCCCGTCGCGAGGCGGAAACGCTGCGCCATTTGTGCAAGGGCCTGTCGAACAAAGAGATCGCCAACGAGCTTGGCGTTCAAGAGGTCACCGCAAAGCTGCACGTCAAAACCTTGTGCCAGAAGCTGGGTGCGAAAAACCGGACCCATGCGGCGATGATCGCCCGGGATTGCATGTACTTCTAAACGCGGCGGAACCAAAGGATGCGCGCCTTGTCATGGCCGTGGCCAGGGGGCGCGTGGGACGGATTTGCATAAATCGCCTCTACCCGATCGCGCACAGGGCTGATCTGTCCCTGGGCTGCCAGTTCAGCGAAGGCCTGTGCAAAGGCCGGGGTCGAGAGGTGATCGACATTGCCACTGATCACGGCAAGGCCGCCAGGTGCCAGCACCCGTACAAGCTCCGCCAAGGCCCGGTGGTCCACATGGCCGTTGGTCATCGTGCCTGCGCTGAGCACGCCGCGATAGGCCCCGTCCAGACAGGGCAGGGGCGCAAGTAAATCCCCCTCGACCAGGGTGCGATACCGGCCGGTAGCCCTGGCCTGGTCCAGCATTTCGGCCGACAGATCAAAGCCATCGATCACCATATCCGTGGGCAGATGGGCGGCGACCAGGCCGGTGCCGCAACCTGCGTCAAACACCGGTCCCTCGCCCCTCTCGTCCAGAAAAACCTGCGCCACCCGTGCGGGCGAGCGATAGCCGCTGAGGGCCGCAAACCCCACATCGTAACTGTCCGCCCAATCGCGATAGAGGGCCTTTGCCCCGTCGGCCCCCCCAAGGGCATAGGCCCGATCCAGCGCGGTTTTGTCATCCGTCATAGGCGCAACGCTACGCCGCGCAGCCTGCATTGGGCAAGTCAAAGCCCCCGTGACAGGCAGCAGAGATCCCGGTACACCAGGGCGCAGCGGCCCCTTAGCTCAACAGGATAGAGCAGCTGACTTCTAATCAGCAGGTTGAGGGTTCGAGTCCTTCAGGGGTCGCCATGTGCTGTGGTCTTTTTGCGCTGTTTTAGAACCAGACGCCCTGCGCGTTCCCCCCTTGAAAGCCCCTTGGCCGTTGGCCAAATGCCGCTGCCACGCGTTGCGGCGTCAGGAGACGGACCAGGGTTCAGAAGTCTGGGTGGGTTGCGTGGGCACCTGGCATCTTAGGTCATGGGCAAAGCACCTATTGGCGCTTTGCCCGGATAGGCTGTTGGGACCGCTTAAAACTCGTAGCGAAGCGAGATTGGAATGGTCCAGGTGTCCTTGCTGCCATCGTCGCTGTAGTTCGCGCCGACATTACCAGAAAATCCACGTGCAATATCATAGCGCAGGCCGATCGCGGCGGCTTGATAGTCTACGCCCGCAAATTCCGACACGCCAAGCTCCACCGACAATGATGTCCGCCCAACCTTGTAGTCGAAGCCAAGCGACGCGAACTGCTGTTGATCGCTTGAGGACGCGCCGGACAGGGTGATGTCTTGCAGGCCCACCTCTGCCCCCAGGCTGATCGCGGCAAACTTATAGCCACCAAACACAGCCAGTTCCGCGGTGTCGCCTTCCCCAAGGCCGGACGAGCCGTTTTCCAGCTTACCCGTGCCCAGCCGCATCCCGTAGGACACCGCCCCTTGGGCAATGGGGGCCTCGTAGACAAGGCCCAACTGGGCATCGCCTTCCTTGTCGGCGGCCAGATGGAACTGATAGGCGTTGATCGTCTGGCGGTAATGGGCACCGGTTTCGTTTAGAACGCCAAAGCCACGGCCAAACGCCAATGATGCATTGCCG
>JBCBNR010000337.1:0-3456 GCA_039821665.1 Pseudomonadota bacterium | reverse complement strand
GCGGAAATCTCGGACGTCGCCCGGGCGGCCAGTCTGGGTGGGGGAGAGGTGGCGCGCGCGCGTCACACCAAACGGGGTAAACTACTTCCGCGGGATCGGATCGCAGCCCTGCTTGACCCGGGTTCGCCCTTTCTAGAAGTGGGCGCGCTGGCAGCTCATGGGCTTTACGAGGGTGCTGCACCGGCTGCGGGCGTGATTGCGGGCATCGGTCGCGTGCATGGGCGCGATGTGATGGTGCTGGCCAACGATGCCACGGTCAAAGGCGGCACCTATTTTCCCATGACTGTTAAGAAGCATCTGCGCGCGCAAGAGATTGCAGCGGAATGCGCGCTGCCATGCGTCTACTTGGTGGACAGTGGCGGGGCCAACCTGCCCAACCAGGACGAGGTGTTCCCGGACCGCGACCATTTTGGGCGTATCTTTTACAATCAAGCCCGGATGAGCGCGGCCGGCATCGCCCAAATCGCGGTGGTCATGGGGTCTTGCACCGCAGGCGGGGCTTACGTGCCCGCGATGTCTGATGTGACCATCATCGTCAAAGATCAGGGCACGATTTTTCTCGCCGGTCCGCCCCTGGTCAAGGCCGCCACGGGCGAGGTTGTGTCCGCAGAGGATTTGGGCGGCGGGGATGTGCACACAAGGCTGTCAGGCGTGGCCGACGCCTTGGCCGAGGATGACGCCCACGCCCTGGCCCTGGCACGGGAGGCGGTGCTGCACCTCAACCGCCCAGCCTTGGCCGAGCCGGAGGACGGCGAGCCGCCGCGTTATGATCCGGCAGAGCTTTTGGGGGTGATGCCCCCGGATTTGCGCACGCCTTTTGATATTCATGAGGTGATCGCGCGGCTGGTCGATGGCTCGCGCTTTGCCGCGTTCAAACCCCGATACGGCGAGACATTGGTCACCGGATTTGCCCATCTCAAAGGCCGCCCGGTGGGGATCATCGCCAACAATGGGGTGCTGTTCTCGGAAAGCGCGCTGAAAGGCGCGCATTTCGTCCAACTGTGCAGCCAACGCAAAATCCCTCTGATTTTCTTGCAGAATATCACCGGCTTCATGGTCGGTCAGAAATATGAGAACGAGGGGATCGCGCGCCATGGGGCCAAGCTGGTGACAGCCGTCGCAACCACGGCGGTGCCTAAGGTTACGGTGCTGATCGGCGGCTCGTTCGGGGCAGGCAATTATGGGATGGCGGGGCGCGCCTACTCCCCCCGGTTCCTGTGGACATGGCCTTCAAGCCGCATCTCGGTCATGGGCGGCGCACAGGCCGCGGGCGTCATCGCCACCCTCAAACGCGAGGCGGTGGAGCGGAAAGGCGGCGTCTGGGACGACGCCCAAGACCGTGCCGTGCGCGCGCCCCTAGAGGACCAGTTCGACACGCAATCCCATCCACTTTATGCGACCGCCCGGCTGTGGGATGACGGCATTATCGATCCGCGCAAAACCCGTGATGTGTTGGATCTCAGCCTAAGGGCTTGCGCCAATGCACCGATTGAAGACACACGCTTTGGCCTCTTTCGGATGTAAGGGCCAGCGATGGAGTATAAGACTGCGGTCCTGCGCGCGATCAACACGGGCGACAAGGGGGTGCGCGTGACATTCTACCAGCGCCCCGATGGCGGTTTTTGCGCGGACGCGCGGCGCACTGCCCCGAATAGCGCTGCGCTGGGTGCATCTGGTGACAGGGTGCTGGACACTCCAAGACGCGGGGCAGTGTGGCTGGCAGGCGCCGGGCTTTGACGGGACGTTGAAGACGCGGACGCCGCCGCAGGCGCCCCTGGTGGCTTGCCCTGCTTCTTGCGGGGCTGCTGAGTGTGGAAAGCGGGTTGGCCAGCAGCCTTGTCAGTGCCGCGAAATCCGTGCTGATTGCCCCGTCCCCCTGTCAGGCAGGGAGGGTGATCGATGGCGACACCCTGTGGTTGACCTGCGCGGGACGCGGCGCACAGAAGGTGCGGTTGACCGGGTTCGACACGCCCGAGCTGAACGGCGCCTGTTTGTCGGAACAGGCGCGTGCGGTGCGGGCAAAGCTGGCGCTGCAATGGCATCTTTGGCAAGCCACCCGCATTGAGGCGCGCTTTGCTGGCGCGGACCGCTATGGCCGCGCGCTGGCGGCCGTAACGCTCGACGGTGCACCGCTGGCACAGACCATGATTGCGGGCGGTCATGGGCGGGCCTATCAAGGGGGCGCGCGGGCCAGGTGGTGCCCGTAGGGGAAAATGGCCATGGTCCAACGCATCCTGATTGCCAACCGAGGGGAGATTGCGGTGCGCGTGGTCCGCACCGCCCGGGCCTTGGGGATCGAGACGGTGGCGCTCTACTCCCAAGCGGATCGTCACGCGCTGCATGTCACCCAGGCGGATACAGCGCTGGCCCTGCCCGGGGTGACACCGGGCGAAAGCTACCTCAATCAGGACGCAGTTCTGGACGCGCTTCACCGCTCGGGCGCGGATGCGGTGCATCCGGGCTATGGGTTTTTGTCCGAGAACGCGGAGTTTGCACAAGCGGTGGCTGATGCGGGCGCTGTGTTCATTGGCCCGACGCCGCAGGCGATCCGGGCCATGGGCCTGAAGGACGCGGCCAAGGCGCGCATGGACGCTGCAGGCGTGCCCGTCGTGCCAGGGTATCTGGGCGAGGATCAGTCGCCCGCGCATATGGCGCAAGAGGCACAGCGCATCGGCTATCCCGTGCTGATCAAGGCGCGCGCGGGCGGTGGCGGCAAAGGCATGCGCAAGGTCGACACCGCGGACGCGTTCGCGGATGCCTTGGAAAGCTGTCAGCGCGAGGCGCAAGCAGCGTTTGGCGATCCTACCTGTCTGATCGAGAAATGGATCACTACCCCGCGCCATATCGAGTTTCAGATCTTTGGCGACGCCCATGGCGCCGTCGTGCATTTGTACGAGCGGGATTGCACCCTGCAACGCCGCCACCAAAAGGTGATTGAAGAGGCCCCCGCCCCGGGCATGACGGACGAGATGCGCGAAGCGATGGGCACAGCAGCCGTGGCGGCGGCGCGGGCCGTGGATTACCGCAATGCGGGTACGGTGGAGTTCATCGTGGATGCAACCGACGGCCTGCGCCCGGATCGATTTTACTTCATGGAGATGAACACCCGCCTTCAGGTGGAGCATCCGGTGACCGAGGCGATTACGGGCATTGATCTTGTGGAGTGGCAGATCCAGGTGGCGCGGGGCGCGCCCCTGCCCTTGCGCCAAGATCAGATCCCGCTGCGGGGTTGGGCGATGGAGGCGCGGGTTTATGCCGAGGATCCGGCGACCGGCTTTCTGCCGTCGACAGGGCACCTGCGCCATGTGCGGTTTGGCGCGGGGGCGCGGGTGGATACGGGCGTGGGCGCAGGGGATGAGATCACACCCTATTACGATCCCATGATAGCCAAACTGATCGTGCAGGGTGACACGCGCTCGGCTGCGCTGGGCGCGCTTTCGCGGGCGCTTGACGCCA
>JBCBNR010000336.1:0-3475 GCA_039821665.1 Pseudomonadota bacterium | reverse complement strand
CCCCTTTGGGCTGATATCGGCCTGATCCCACTTTTGAATTTGTTTCTGGCCTTCTTTGTGGCCGGTTTGGTCGTCGTGTTCATCGGCGAGGATCCGTTTCGCGCCATGCAGATCATGCTGACCGGCGCGCTGGGCAGCGATTATGGCATCGGCTACACCCTGTTTTATGCCACCAATTTCATCTTCACGGGTCTTGCGGTGGCCATCGCGTTCCACGCCTCGCTGTTCAACATCGGCGGGGAAGGACAGGCGGCCGTGGGGGGTATTGGGGTGGCCATTGTCGCCCTGTCCCTGGATGGCACCCATTGGCTGATCACCTTTCCGCTGGCGATCGTATCGGCGGCAATCTTTGGCGCGCTTTGGGCCTTTATCCCGGCCTTTTTGCAAGCCAAGCGCGGCAGCCATATCGTGATCACGACCATCATGTTCAACTACATCGCCGCCAAATTGCTGAGCGTACTGATGAACGGCCCCTTGAAGAAAGAGGGCTCGATGGCGCCCGAGACGCGGCGGTTCGAGGACGGTGCGCAAATCCCGTTCATGCAAGATATTGCCGGGTGGTTCGGCCTAGAGATCGCAAGAACGCCGCTGAACATCTCGTTCCTTGTTGCCCTGATTGCCTGTCTTTTGGTGTGGCTGTTGGTTTGGCGGTCGCGCCTGGGCTATGAGTTGCGCGCCTTTGGTCATTCCGAAAAGGCCGCCGTGTATGCGGGTATTCGCCCCGTAAAAATCACCGTGATCGTGATGTTGATCTCAGGCGCGCTGGCCGGGTGCATGGCGCTGAACACGGTGATGGGAGAGCAGCAAAAGCTGGTGCTCGACCACGTGCAAGGTGCGGGGTTTGTGGGCATCGCGGTGGCGCTTATGGGCCGCTCGCACCCCGTTGGTGTGCTGCTGGCCGCGATCCTGTTTGGGGTGCTGTATCAAGGGGGGACCGAGCTTGCCTTTGAGATCCCCGCCATCAGCCGCGATATGATCATCACGATCCAAGCCCTGGTGATCCTGTTCATGGGGGCGCTGGAAAACCTTGTGCGCTATCCGGTCGAGGGCCTGTTTGCCCGGGTGGCAGGGGCGCGCTGATGGAGTTTCTGGACATCCTGCGGCTGGCCGACAGCACCTTGCGCTTGGCAACGCCGTTGCTGCTGGCCTGTTTGGCGGGGCTGTTTTCCGAACGTGCGGGCATCTTTGACATCGGTCTAGAGGGTAAGATGCTGGCCGCTGCCTTCGCGTCGGCGGCTGTGGCGGTCTATTTGTCGGCGCCGGCCCTGTCGAGCCCGCAACCCGGGCAATTGTCCGGGTTGGGATGGGGATGGACCGCGGCGTTTTGGGGGGTGATGGCCGGCATTGGGGCCTCCATGTTCCTGGCCCTCATCCACGGGCTTGCCTCGATCACCTTGCGGGGCAACCAATTGATCTCGGGCGTGGCGATCAATTTTCTAGCCGCCGGTATGACCGTGTTGATCAGCCAAAACCTGTTCAATCGCGGAGGGCAGACGCCGCCGCTGACAGGTTCGGGCCGGTTCTACGAGATTACCCTACCCTTTGCCGAGACGATGTCGGCGGTCCCCATTATTGGCCCGATCTATTCCGAAGTGATCTCGGGCCATGTGCTTTTCGTGTATCTCGCCCTGGCGGCGGTGCCGGTGACCTGGTGGATCCTGTTTCGCACCCGCTTTGGCCTGCGCCTGCGCGCGGTGGGCGAGAACCCGGCGGCGGTGGACACAGCAGGTGTCTCGGTCACGCGGCAGCGCTATGCGGCTGTTTTGATCTGCGGTGTGCTGTGCGGCCTGGCGGGGGCATATCTGTCGATGGGCACCTCGGCGGCGGGCTTTGGTCGGGACATGACCGCGCTGCGCGGGTTCATCGCGTTGGCCGCATTGATTTTCGCACGCTGGCGTCCGTGGGCCGCGATGTATGCCTGCCTGCTCTTTGGGTTTTTGGAGGCGGTCGCGAC
Source organism: Pseudomonadota bacterium (assembly GCA_039821665.1). Lineage (GTDB taxonomy): Bacteria > Pseudomonadota > Alphaproteobacteria > Rhodobacterales > Rhodobacteraceae > CANLSM01. Next base: position 1,521 of record JBCBNR010000336.1, on the reverse strand, counting down.
CTATTATCCCAAGATCGATGTGGGCCTTTTCGTGATCCCCTCTGAGGTGATGGAGGCCCTGCCTTACGTTTTGACGGTGGTGATCCTTGCAGGCGTCGGCGGCAAGGCCATCCCACCCCGGGCGGGCGGCGTGCCTTACGTGAAAGAGCGCTAGGATGGGCGCATTAGAAACCATCCAGGATCGTGCGGGCACGGAACCGGTGCGCCTGGGGCTTGTCCTGGGTTCGGGGTTGGGGGCCCTGGCCGATGGGGTGGATGGTGTGACCATCCCCTATGCGGATCTCGAAGGGTTTCCCGCAGGCGGCGTGTCGGGGCACGCAAAATCGCTCGTTGTGGGCACGCTGGAAGGCGTGCGCCTCGCGCTCTTTGCTGGGCGGGCGCATTATTACGAGCAAGGGGATGCGGCGGCCATGCGCACGCCCATCCAAGTGCTCAAATCCTTGGGTGCAGACACGCTGCTGTTGACCAATGCTGCGGGGTCTTTCCGGGCCGATGTGCCGCCGGGGGATTTGATGCTGCTGACGGACCACATCAATTATTCGGGCCTCAACCCGCTGATCGGAGAGCCGACGGATGCGCGGTTCGTGAACATGACGGACGCCTATGACCCGGGCCTGCGCACGGCGCTGCACGCCGCGGCCAGCGCCGCGGATGTGGCGCTGGCCCAAGGCATCTATGCTTGGTATTCGGGCCCTTCCTTCGAGACACCCGCCGAGATCAGGGCGCTGAAGCTGCTGGGTGCGGATGCGGTGGGGATGTCCACCGTGCCAGAGGTGATCCTGGCGCGGTTCTTTGGGCTCAAAGCTGGGGCAATCTCGTCGATCACCAACATGGCCGCTGGTCTATCCACCGAACATATCAGCCATGATCACACCAAGGCGATGGCCCCCATCGGTGCGGCTAAGCTGGAGGCGGTTTTGCGCGCGTACCTCAAGGGTCTGGCGTGATGCCGGTCACGTCCCTGACGCGCACCGTGCGGCCCCGGGCCAAGGTCTATCTGGGAACCGATATGATCGGTGCGGGCAAGATCGAGCTGTTGGGCAATGTGGCGCGCCTGGGCTCGCGCCAAAAGGCGGCCACGGCCATGGGCATGACAGAGGAACGCGCGGCCTTCCTGCTCAGCTCGATGGAGGCGTGTTTTGAGGCGCCGCTTTTGGTGCAAGACAACGCATCGGATCGTCTGACGCCCCTGGGCGAAGAGCTGCTGCGCCGCTACGGTGCCCTGCAAACAGCCCTGGACGAGGCGGCGGAGCCGTTTATGGCCTGGATGGATACGGTCGCGCGGTCCGATTAGGGGGCGAGTGTGGCTGGGGCGGAAGAGGACGTTTGGCGCGACATGCCCTTTCCGAAAGGGGTTTGGTGCGTATGACAACCCCGCCTTCAGCCAATCTGGGCGAAAAGCGTGCCATGCAGGTGGTACGATAGAGCCCCCAAGGGCCGTTCCCTTTCCCTGCACCATCTTTTCGCGGAACAGCGCACGAACGGGTGAGATGCCGGACTTTGCTGCCCTGTCCGCAATGC
>JBCBNR010000335.1:0-3494 GCA_039821665.1 Pseudomonadota bacterium | reverse complement strand
CCCAGATCGGGGCCAGCGTGCAATTCTCCAAAATCGTCAGGTGCGGGAACAGGTTGAAGTGCTGAAAGCACATCCCCACTTCCGAGCGAATTTTGTCGATGTTCTTGAGGTCCGAGCTTAGTTCCGTCCCATCGACGATGATCTGGCCCTTCTGGTGCTCCTCCAGCCGGTTAATGCACCGAATGAGGGTGGATTTGCCCGAGCCCGAGGGCCCACAAACCACGATCCGCTCGCCGCGATAGACCGTCAGGTTGATGTCGCGCAGCACATGGAACTGGCCATACCACTTGTTCATCGACGTGATCTGGATTGCGACCTCGTCACTGACCTGCATTTTGCTGCGGTCAACTTCACGCTCTAGGGCGATTTCGGACATATCTGACCTCCTTAGCGATGGTCTGTCTGAAGCTTACGCTCCAGGTACATGGAATAGCGGGACATCCCGAAACAGGCGATAAAGAAGATCAGGCCGATAAAGGCGAAGAGCTCCCAATAAACCCCGTTCCAAGCGGCATCCGCACGGATGGCGTTAGTCAGACCGACCGGATCCATCAGCGAAATGATCGCCACCAGTGTCGTGTCTTTGAACAGGCCGATAAAGGTGGACACGATGTTGGGGATCGAGATCTTCAACGCTTGGGGCATGATGATCAGCCGCTGGGCTTTGAAATAGTCCAGGCCCAACGCGTCCGCAGCCTCGTACTGGCCCTTGGGCAGGGCCGCCAAGCCACCGCGCACCACCTCGGCCATATAGGCCGACGCAAAGAGCGTCACCATGATCACAACGCGCAGGATGATGTCGAAATTCGTGCCGGGTGGCAGGAAATAGTTCAACAAGACGGACGCCACAAACAGCAGCGTGATCAGCGGCACACCGCGAATGAATTCGATGAACCCGATGCAAACGGTCTTGATGATGAACAAATCCGACTGACGCCCCAGGGCAAGCGCGATGCCCAAAGGCAGCGAGCAGGCAATCCCCGTGACCCCGATGATCACTGACAGCGTGAAGCCACCGAGTTTGGAAGAGTTCACAATCTCCAGCCCGATGGGCAGCACGGACGAGATGGCGCCCGAGATCGGCACCACCAGGAACAGCCACCAGAGGATCGGCAGGATAATCGCCAGAACGATCGCCCCTAAGGCACCGATGACCGGCGAGGCAAACCGCACCACAGCCGCCCCGATGGCAAAGCCTGCAAGGCTTAACAGAGGTCCCCAAATCGTGTCGCCCCAGATCAGCCAAAAGGCCAAGAACGGGTAGACCGCCGAGAACCATAGCATTTTGCGCGGAAGGTTCGGGTAAAGGACGGGCGCAATGGCCACGCACAACATCACGAAGGAAAGGTTGATGCGCCAATAGCTCTCGGACGGGTAAAAACCGTACATCAACTGTAAGAACCGCTCGCGGATCACCGCCCAACAGGCCCCATGCGTGCCCTCGCCATAAGCGGCCGCAATCTGTTCGCGGCATTCCTTCAGGGATGAGGCGCTCCACGAGGATTGCAGCGCCCAGGCCAGAAAATGACTGAGGGCGTAGTAAAGGCCCACCAACAGCAGCACGCTGAGGATCGAATTGAACCAGCCTGAAAACAGGTTCTCGCGCAGCCATTTCGCGACACCACGGTCCCGTACAGGCGCCGGGCTTTCAGGCAGCATCTCTTTGCGCACAAAGGAGGTCTCGGTCATCTCAGCGCTCCTTCAGCTTAATGGATTCGTTGTAGCGGTTCATAATGAACGACACTGTCAGCGAAATCGTCAGGTAGCAGGCCATCAGCAGCAGCAAGCATTCCATCTCGCGCCCTGTTTGGTTCAGCGTAATTCCAGCCAGGGTGCCGGTGATGTCCATATACCCCACCGCGATGGCAAGCGACGAGTTCTTGGTCAGGTTGAGATAGTTCGAGATCAGCGGCGGAATGATCACCCGCAAGGCCTGGGGAAGGATCACCAAGCTCATGGTTCGGTTGGGGCGCAGGCCAAGGGCCGAGGATGCCTCGGTCTGCCCCTTGGAGACGGACATGATGCCGGCGCGCACAATCTCTGCGATAAAAGCCGCCGTGTAAAAACTCAGGGCCAACCAGAGCGCAATCAGCGAATTGCGCATGTAGATCCCGCCTGTGAAGTTAAAGCCCTTCAATTCGGGTTGCTGCAGCCCAACGGGGCTCCCCATCACCAATTGGGTCAGGATCACAGGCACAAAGAACAGGCCAAGCGAGACCCAAAAGACCGGCAGAATTTCACCGGTGGATTGCTGTTTGGCCCGCGCATAGCGTCGGAAGGCCCAGATGCCGACCAAAGACGCCAAAAAGACCAGAAGCACCACCATCGATCCGGGGCCCCAAACAGGGGCGGGGATGTAAAAGCCGCGATTGGTCAGGGCCACGCTGTCCCAAAGGTACATGCTTGCAGCCGCGTCTTCGCCACGAAAATCGCGGGGCTGTGGGAAGGTTTCGATGAAGATCGCCATCATAAAGACAATCCACAACAGCACGGGTACGTTGCGGAAGGCCTCGACATAGACGGTCATGACGCGCGCAACCAGCCAGTTCTTGGACAGGCGCGCAACACCCACAAAAACGCCGATGATGGTCGCCAAGATACATCCCAAAAAGGCAACCAACAGCGTGTTGAGGAGGCCGACAAGGGCCGCTCGGAAATGGGTGTCGGTGGATGAGTATTCAATCAGGCGTTGGTTGATGTCATAGCCCGCTGGGTTGCCCAGAAAGCTAAAGCCCAAGGGTTTGCCCAAGGCCGCCAGGTTTGTCACGGCGTTGTTGACCAAAAACGCGACCAGAAGCATCAGCAGGATCAGGGCCACGGTTTGGATGGTCAGCGACCGATACCGGGTATCATAGATCAACATGCTGAGACGGAAGGGCTGTGCGCCCTGATCGTCGATGACAGACATCGCGTCATACACTCCTGTTGAGGGGCCACCAGGATCTTTGCCGGGGTTTCCCCGATCTCGCCCGATGCGGCCTGATTATACAAAAAGGGCGCGCTGAGACGCGCGCCCTTTTCAAAGTTCAGATCACCGGAACGGTGGCGAGTAGATCAGGCCACCCTGGGTCCACTGCGCGTTCAGACCGCGCGCCAGACCGATAGGGGTGCCTTCGCCGATGTTGGCGGCAAAGATCTCACCATAGTTGCCGCCGACCGACAGCACCTTCATGGCCCAGTCTGCTTCCAGACCCAGCATTGCGCCCAGCTCACCCTCGGTACCCAGAAGACGATTGATCTCGGGGTCGTTGGTGCCCTTTGCCATTTCGGCAAGGTTGGCCGAGGTCAAACCTTTTTCCTCAGCCGAGATCGTGTCCAAAGAGCCTCTCGGCCCGCTTGTGCGCCATGGCGACGACCAGTGGGCGGACATCGTCCGCTGGACTTTGAACGCGCTGATCACGGCTGAGGAAAAAGGTTTGACCTCGGCCAACCTTGCCGAAATGGCAAAGGGCACCAACGACCCAGAAGACGATTGATCTCGGGGTCGTTGGTGC
>JBCBNR010000334.1:0-3500 GCA_039821665.1 Pseudomonadota bacterium | reverse complement strand
CGCGCAGCCATTCATGGCTGCGCGAGCAGGCAGACGTGCGCGGGCTGAATGCTTGGGTCCGCAACTCCACCGACCAGTTGCACAACATCGCCGTGCAAGGCCCGTTGAGCCGGGAGATCCTGTCAGAGGTGATCTGGACCCCGCCCACACAGCCCACGATCGACGAGCTGCCCTGGTTCCGGTTCGCCATCGCACGGCTGGGGGATTTTTCGGGCACTGCGGTGGTGGTTTCACGCACCGGCTATTCGGGCGAGTTGGGGTATGAAGTGTTCTGCCACCCCAAAGATGCCGTCGAGGTGTTCGATGCGATCTGGGCCGCAGGGGCGCCCAAGGGCCTGACACCTTTGGGCCTGGGTGCGCTTGATATGTTGCGCATCGAGGCTGGATTGATCTTTGCGGGCTACGAGTTTTCGGACCAAACCGACCCGTTCGAGGCAGGGATAGGCTTTACCGTGCCGCTCAAGACCCAAGAGGATGACTTTATCGGCCGCGCAGCGCTTGAGACGCGCAAGGCCCACCCCCAGAAAAAGCTCGTGGGGTTGGAGATCGAGGGCGGCTTGGTGCCCAACAGCGGCGATTGCATACGCTTGGGGAAAGCACAGGTGGGCGAGGTGACCTCGGCCATGAAATCCCCCGTTCTTGGCAAAACGATTGCGCTGGCCCGTGTGGACATCACCCATGCTCAGCCTGGGACAGCGCTGGAGGTGGGTCAACTGGATGGCCAGCAAAAGCGCCTGCGCGCCCATGTGGTACCCTTCCCCCATTTCGACCCGACCAAAGAGCGGGTGAAGGGGAATTACGGGTGATCCGTTGGACGGGCGAGGCCGAACTGGGCCACCCCTATTGGTGGGATGCCGCCCCGCCTGACCATACGTCTGACGACCTGCCGGGGCGGGTCGATGTCCTTGTGATCGGTGCGGGTTTTACGGGGCTCTCGGCCGCTATTGCCGCCCATGACGCGGGGGCGTCCGTGGCAGTGGTGGATGCGGGCCTGCCTGCGGCCGCGGCCTCGTCCCTCAACGGCGGCATGTTCGGGGCGCATCCCCGTTTGCCCTGGGAGCAGCTGGCCCGAACCTATGGCGAGACGGTGGCTGACGGCATCTTTGCCGAGGCACGCCCGGCCCTGGAGTTTGCCAAAGACCTGATCGCGCGCGAAGGGATCGCGTGCGACCTGACCCAAACCGGGCGCATCCAACTTGCCTGGACCCAAAGCCATTTTGAGCGTCAGAAGCGCCTTGCCTCTCATATCGCGGACAAATCCGGCGTCACGGTCGAGGTGGTCGAGCGTGAGGGGCTGAGCACCGAGATCGCGACGGAGCATTACTATGGCGGTCTGCTGTTCCCTGAGCATTGCGCGGTGCATCCGGGCAAATATGCCCATGGCCTGTTGCGCGCCGTGCGCGCGCGCGGCGTGCCGGTGGTGGCCCATGCCGAGGTGACGCGGTTGGAGCGGGTGGAGGGGTTCTTAGCCCTCACCCCCAAGGGCGATGTGCGGGCGCGCAAGGTGATCCTGGCCACCAACGGCTATACCTCTGGAGCGTTTCGACGCTTTCAGGCGCGTGTCTTTCCCCTGCCCTCATTCTTGATCGCGACCGAGGCTTTGCCGCCCAATCTGATCGGGCACCTGGCCCCGGGGCGGCGTATGATGGTCGAGACCCGGGCGCGACACTCTTATTTTCGGCTGTCCCCGGACGGCACGCGCGTCCTTTATGGGGGGCGTGCATCCATGCGGCCCGTTGACCTGCCCACAGCCGCCGCGCGGTTGAAGGCCACGATGTGCGAGGTTTGGCCAGAGCTGGCGGATGTGGCCCTCAGCCATGTGTGGACCGGCAACACCGGCTATAGCTTCGGTCATATGCCCCAGGTGGGCGAGGAGGATGGTCTGCACTACGCTTTGGCCTATTCCGGGTCGGGCACGGTGCTGGCACCTTATCTGGGGGCAAAAGCGGCCTGGGCGGCCCTGGGGGATGCCCGCGCAACTACCGCCTACGGCCAAACCGCCCTGCGCGCGTCGTGGATGCACCCGGCTGCAAAGCCCTGGTTCCTGTATCCCGCCGATCTTTGGTACCGCTTTTCGGTGGACCCCAGCGAGAGCAAGGCAGGACGGGGCCACCGTATTTAGGCGTGGATCGGGCTTTCTCATTCCTTATGTGCGGAATAATGCCAGCATAAAGTGACCAGGCCACAGGTCTGCCCGCCATCCCGCGGTCTGGCAGGGGATGTCTCCCCTTTGGACCGAGCAGTCGTTGCAGTGTGACTGTCCTATGGCTGCGTTTAAGGGTATCAAAAGCCCAAAGGGAGGTCTTGATGCGCGCCTATCTATCGTCCTACCGGCTTGGCACTCACTTCGAGCAGTTCCTCGCCCTGGTGCCAACCAAGCCAAAGGTGCTTTTGGTCACAAATGCATTGGACGTCTTCTCTGATGCCTCTCGACGTCGCCATAGGGCAGAGGTCTATGATCCAAACCGGGAACTCGAAGAGCTTGGCTGCTCGGTATCAGACCTGGACCTCAGGGCGTATTTTGGACGCTCGGACGCCTTGAAAAGCCGACTGGTTGAAAGCGATTTCGTTTGGGTTCTGGGGGGCAATTCATTTGTGCTGAAGAGGGCGATGCATCTCTCTGGCTTTGATGATCTTGTGACGGAACAGGTCAAGACCGATGCCATTGCCTATGGAGGGTTCAGCGCAGGTGCCGTGGTTGCTGCACCCACGCTGGACGGGATCCATTTGATGGATAATCCTGAGGTTGCACCCCAAGGATATCCCAGCGAGATCACTTGGAAGGGTCTCGGCTTGGTAGATTTTGCAATTGTGCCGCACTGGCGATCTGATCATCCTGAGGCGGCGGAAGCAGAACTGGCTCGGACCTATTTGCAGGACAAAGGGCTGCCGCATAAGACCCTGTCAGACGGGCAAGCCCTTCTTTTGGTCAATGACGCAGTGTCGCTCTTGTCCTGATCAGACCTTTGAGCTGGGCCATCTCTGCTTGCCCCGTGCTCTTCCTCAGCGGTGGATGTGCTTGGCCAGCATGAAGTACCCTGAAGCACGGTTGCCCTCGCCTGCCCCGGCCAGGCTCTCTCGCGGCTTTACTCTGCCGCTCCTTACCTTAGCCCGGGAGCGTCTCGCAATCACTCAGCGCAAAGGGCAGCCATGACGCCCTCCGCGCGGAACAAGGCCGCAGGCCGCCGCGCGAGAGCCTGGCCGTCCCAGGGCCAGGCTCTTTGTTTGCCGCGTGCTTCGCTGTGAGGATGGATGTGCGGAGCCGGCATCAAGTGCCCTGAAGCGCGGTTGCACGCACCTGTCCCCAGCCAGGTTCTCGCGCGGCTTGCGCTTCCTTGATATGTTCGTGCCACGTTAGACACCGCCTGAGCCCTAAGCTCCGCAAAACCGACAGATTTACGCTCCTGTGTCTCCCTTTGAGTAATAAAGTTAACCAATCAAACCCATAAGTTTGCAAAAATGTCTGCCGCGCTGCACAAGAATCGCTTGAGCGAGCGCAA
>JBCBNR010000333.1:0-3504 GCA_039821665.1 Pseudomonadota bacterium | reverse complement strand
GATGGTCAGCGCGGCGAACAGCAGCAGATATCCCACCTGCCCGCGACCGAAATAGGACGCCACGATGTTGGTGATGCCGGTGCTGTCCCCCCCCGAAAACGCGGTGACGGTAGAGGGCAGCAACAACAGGGACGACGCGAAGATCGGAGGGATCACACCAGCCGGGTTCAGTTTGATCGGCAGGTGAGAGCTTTCGCCCGCGTACATTTTTTGGCCCACCTGACGGCGTGGGTATTGGATGTGCACCTTGCGCAACGCCCGCTCCACATAAACGATCAGGGCAATCACGGCGATGGCCATGACGATCACGCCCAGGATCACCGGTGTGGACAGGGTGCCGGTGCGGCCCTGGGCCAGGAACTGGGCCAAAGCGGCCGGAAGCTCGGCAATGATGCCGACAAAGATGATCAACGAGATACCATTGCCGATGCCGCGTGCGGTGATCTGCTCACCCAGCCACATCAGGAACATGGTCCCGCCCACAAGGGTGATCACGCAAGACGCGCGGAAAAACCAGCCTGGATCCAGGACCAACCCTTGCCCTTCCATGCCAACGGAGATGCCGTAGGCCTGGAACGTGGCCAACACGACAGTGCCGTAACGGGTGTATTGGTTGATCTTCTTGCGGCCCGCCTCGCCCTCTTTCTTCAACTGTTCCAGCTGTGGGACCATTGCGGTCAGCAACTGAACGATGATCGAGGCCGAGATATAGGGCATGATCCCAAGGGCAAAGATCGCCATCCGGCTGATCGCACCACCCGAGAACATGTTGAGCATGCCGCCAATGCCGCCAGCCTGCTGTTCGAAGAACTGGGCAAGACGGATCGTGTCGATGCCCGGGACGGGGATGTAGGTGCCAATGCGATAGACGATCAGCAGGCCGAGCGCGAACAGGATCCGTTGGTGCAGCTCCTTGGCCTTGCCAAACGAGCTCCAGCTCAGGTTCGAAGCCATTTGTTCTGCGGCTGAGGCCATAACGCTCTCCCATGGGGCGCCGCGCTTGGACGCGCGGCGTTTGATCAGGATTTAAGGTCTGCAGGTGCGCGGGGCAACCGTTACTCGGCAGTTGCCTCGGCGGGGGCTGCGATTGTGACCGAGCCGCCCGCTTTTTCCACAGCCTCGATGGCGGCTTTCGACGCACCGGTCAGGGTCAGGGCGACCTTGGTTGTCAGTTCGCCCTTGGCCAGCAGACGCACCCCATCACGCTTGCGCCGCACCAGGCCCGAGGCCACAAGCGTATCCTCGGTGACATCCGCTTTGGCGTCGATCTTGCCGGCATCGATGAACTTCTGCAGCAGGCCCAGGTTGATCACCGCATAGCGCTTCGCGTTGATGTTGTTGAACCCACGCTTTGGCAAGCGCATGTAAAGTGGCATTTGCCCGCCTTCATAGGCATTGATCGCAACGCCCGAGCGGGACTTTTGGCCCTTGATGCCGCGACCGGCGGTTTTGCCCTTGCCCGAGCCGGGCCCACGCGCGATGCGCTTTTTCTTGGGCGCTGCACCTGGATTGTCGCGCAGTTCATTGAGTTTCATGACGCTTCTCCTTGCTTGCCGGACACGCCCCCTCAAGCGTCAAAACGGGGCGGCCACGGCGTTTCAAAAGCTAAAAGAGCGCTTAACCGCGCTCTTCGACAATCTCCACCAGATGGGGGATCTTGTTGACCATCCCGCGTACGGAAGGGGTATCCTCCAACTCACGGGTTTTGTTCATCTTGTTCAGACCCAAGCCCACCAAAATGGCCCGCTGTTTGGCGGGACGGCGGATGGGCGAGCCGATTTGTTTGACAACGATTGTCTTTGCCATGGGTTAAGCCTCCACCGGCTCGGTCACTTCGGCGGCGGGCGCTTCTGGTGCCTTGGGCAGGATATCGGACACTTTCTTGCCCCGGCGCGAGGCCACCTGACGGGGGCTCGACTGCTTGGACAGACCGTCCATCGTGGCCCGGATCATGTTGTAAGGGTTCTGAGAGCCGATGGACTTTGACACCACATCCGAGATGCCAAGCATCTCGAACACGGCCCGCATCGGACCACCGGCGATGATGCCGGTCCCCTGGGGGGCTGTGCGCATCACAACTTTACCGGCGCCGTGGCGCCCGTTCATGTTGTGGTGCAGCGTGCGCCCTTCGCGCAACGGCACGCGGATCATTTGCCGTTTGGCCTGTTCGGTGGCCTTGCGGATCGCCTCTGGCACCTCGCGGGCCTTGCCCTTGCCAAAGCCGACGCGGCCTTTCTGGTCGCCGACCACCACCAATGCCGCAAACCCAAAGCGTTTGCCGCCTTTTACGGTTTTGGACACGCGGTTGATCGCTACCAAGCGGTCTGCAAATTCCGGGGTTTCCTCGCGGTCGCGACGATCCCGGCGATTTTCGTTTCGAGCCATTCTCGTCTCCTCAGAATTTCAGCCCGCCCTCGCGGGCGGCATCTGCAAGCGCCTTGACTTTGCCGTGGAACAAAAAGCCACCGCGATCAAAGACCACTTCTTCGATGCCCGCCGCTTTGGCGCGCTCTGCAATCGCGGTGCCGATTTTGGCCGCCGCTTCGCAATTGTTTTTGCCAACCAGGCCCAGCTTTCCCTCCAACGTGGAGGCCGAGGCCAAGGTCGCGCCCTTCACATCATCGATGATCTGCACCGAGATGTTCTTGGCCGAGCGGTGCACGCTAAGCCGTGGGCGGTTGTTCGAGTATTTTTTCAGTTTGTTCCGGACGCGCATACGGCGCTTCTGGAACAACTCTCGTTTGGAGTTTGCCATCTGTCCGGTCCTTACTTCTTCTTACCTTCCTTGCGGAAGATAAATTCATCTTTGTACTTGATACCTTTGCCCTTATAGGGCTCGGGCTTGCGCCATTCGCGGATGTTGGCGGCCACTTGGCCCACCACTTGCTGGTCGATGCCCTCGACCACCACTTCCGTGGGCTTCGGGGCCTTGATCTCGACCCCGTCGGGGATCTCGAAATCCACATCATGGGAATAGCCAAGCGACAGCTTCAGGATTTTACCCTGTACCGCGGCTCGGTAGCCCACGCCGTTGATCTGCAGCTCTTTTTTGAAGCCTTCGGAGACACCCAGGACGCAGTTTGCAACCTGGCTGCGCGACATGCCCCATTGCTGGCGCGCGCGCTTGGACTTGCCACGCGGCTCCACCGTGATGGCGCTGTCGTCCACAGAGATGGAGACATCATCCGTGGCGGTGAAGCTGCGCACCCCTTTGGGGCCCTTCACCTCGATCGTCTGACCCGAAATGTTGGCTGTGACGCCGCCGGGCAGATCGATAGGTTTTTTACCAATTCGAGACATGGCCGTGCTCCCTTAGAAGACCCGGCACAGAACCTCGCCACCGACATTCTCGGTGCGGGCCTGTGCGTCGGACATGACGCCCTTGGGGGTGGAAACAATGGCGATGCCGAGGCCTTGGCGCACGGAAGGAATATCCTTCACGCCCGCATAGACCCGGCGGCCGGGCTTAGAGACACGCTTGAGTTCGCGGATCACCGGCTCGCC